>JALREE010000216.1 GCA_023256835.1 Pseudomonadales bacterium
CCTGCGGGTCCAGATTTTCCTTGTCGTTGTTGAAATCGCCCTCGGCCTGGGCCTGCACCAGCAGGCCGTCGCGCCTTGGGTAGACCGAGACGCGGCGATCGCCATAGTTGAGGCCGTAGTGCACCTCGGGCTGGGGGATCAATTTGCAGGTCTGTCCCCGCACCGGGATGATGCTGTCATCGTTCAGCAGGGCCCGCGCGCCATAACCTGTGCAGTTGATGATGGTGCGATCGTCGATGGCCGCGAAATCGCTGCGATCGCGCAGAGTCAGCGTCTCGATGCGGCCACCGGCACTCTGGAATTCTTCCAGCAGCAGGCGCGAGTAGCCGGCGATGTTGAAGAGCAGGGCCGGGCGACGCCGCACATAAGGCGTCGGGAAAGGATGCGCTAGCGCGCTCAGATCGACGGCCCGCGGCGTGAGGTCCGCCAGCAGGGTGTCCTCGAAATCAGGGTATTCGGGTTCGCTGGATTCGCCGTGGGGGGAGGGCGTGCCCGGGGCGCGTTCGGACAGGCTGTACATGTCGCGCCATTCGATCGGGTCTCCCGCCACGCCCAGCAGGGACTGATAGCGACGGAAGGAATAGCGCGCCATGGCCTCCCAGCGCTCGGCGAAGGGGGCGGCATACTCGGCAGTGCAGATGCGCGAATCCGGCGTCCAGGAGCCCGTCGCGAACTGCGAACGCACATAAGGCGGGCGCTCGCTGGCATAGATGGTCACGCTCAGACCGGCCTGCTGGGCGACTAGGGCCGTGGTCAGGCCGATGGCCCCGCAGCCGACGATGGCGATGCGCTCTGCGCCTGTGCTCTGTGCCATCTGCGTGGCCAGCAGGCCGCTGCCCCAGGACAGGGACCAGCCGCTGCCGCCGTGCCCGTAATTGTGCACGACCTGGCGGCGCCCGATGCGCTCCAGCTCGATGCGCGGCCCCTGTGCCCGGAAGGGCCGGGTGCAGACATTCATCTCGATGATGCGGTCGGCACTGGCCCGAATGGGGGCGAGAGGGCGTTCGTCCGATTGCAGACTGGCGGCGGCAGGGCCGACAACGGGCGGGGTATCCGCCGCCAGCGTACTGCCCGCGGCGGCGGTGGAAAGCAGGGCGGCGGAGCCGCGCAGGAACTGACGTCGTTGCATGGGAGCCTCGTGGGCGGTGCAGGAGCTCTGCAGACGCGTGCGGCCTGCTTGCGGTGCCCTGCCCGCCCGCTTCATGACGCAGGAAGCGTGCCACGACTCGGGGTCAGGCGCCAGCCAGAACTTCCTCCGGCGCCGCGCTGCGCTGCTCGCCGCGAGCACGCTTGCAGGCATACATGGCCCTGTCCGCATGGCTCATCAGGGCATCGATGCTTTGCCCGTCCTCTGGCCACAAGGCGCCTCCGGCACTGATGCTCAGGGACAGCTCCAGATTCTGCAAGCGCACGTCGCCGTTGACGCTGCGCTGCAGGCGCGCGAGGGTGTTCTGCAGGTCCTGCGGCTGCTGCACGCCAGGCAGGATCAGCAGGAATTCGTCGCCGCCAACGCGACCAGCCATGTCGGCATCGCGCACGAAGTCCCGCAGGCGGCGCGCCAGTTCCTGCAGCAGCGCGTCGCCGAGAGCATGGCCATGGGTATCGTTCACCTGCTTGAAGCGGTTCAGGTCGATCAGGATGATGCCGAAGCGCGTCTGTTCCCGCTGCGCCAGTGCCAGCACCCGGGCCAGTGCCTCCTCCAGCCCGCGGCGATTGGGCAGTCCGGTCAGCGCGTCTTCCCGCGCCATGGCGAGCATGCGCTGCTGGCTGCGGTAATAGCAGGCCATGATCACGCCGCTGCTCCAGCCGGCAATCGAAATCAGCATGATGGCAAAGGGCATGGCGGCATAGCTGAAGGTCTGCAGCTGGGCTTCGTCAGGCACGGCCCAGGCCTGCAGGGCCCGGGCGCCGAAGGCCAGCCCGGCCAGGCTGATGAAGAAGGCGGTGATGCCGTAGACCTTGCGCTCGCTCTGCGAGGTGTTGCGCCAGACGAGTGTGATGCTGGCGAGCACGGCCAGCACGGCCGTGGTGGCGTCCGGAGCCAGGATGCCCAGGCGGATGTCCAGATTCACCAGCCAGCTGAAGGCCGCAATCACGGCGCAGATCAGCAGCCACGCCTGGGCGCCCAACGGGGCGATGAACTGGCGCAGCTGCAGGGCTCCGACGAAGGCAGTGAGGGCGGCAAACACGCGGAAGGCGTCCACGGCCACCACGCCGAGGTGGGACTCGTGTTCCGCCGTGGTGAGACCGGCGTAGATGGCGAAGGCCGCGAGGTTGACCGTTGAGCCCAGGCTCCACAGCCCGATGCCGGGCATCTGCCTGTCGATGAGCCAGGTGGCGAACATGGTCAGGCAGGAAAGAATCTGAATGAAGATGATGAGCATCACCATCGTGGGCAGGTGCAGGCTTTCCATCGGTACGCTCGACACAGGGTACAAGTGGGCGTCAGTGTGAAATGCCCGGGAAGAAATGGTCAATTGTCGAGCGGGAAGGAATGGGGCGACATCGGCTGCATTCGTGCGAGGATTGATCGATACCTGATCAGTCTGCCTGACAGAGCGGACTTGGACTTCATGCGGACTTAAACTTCGCTGACGCCAGAACAAAAAGGGCCTGCATCGCTGCAAGCCCTTGTCTTGTATGGTAGCTATGCGTGGATTTGAACCACGGACATCAGCATTATGAATGCGTTTTCATGAGAGTGCTCGAGATCGTCTGGAGACCTTGTCGTTCCTGATGATCTTCAATAAAGTCTTTGATATGTATGCACATAATGGTAATTGAATCCTGCTTCTTGTTTGCAATGGGAGTCAAAGAAGGTAAGCTAGAGTCGTTCAATTTTGGACTTAAGATGGACTTAAGATGGACTTAAGTTATGAAGTCTCGAATCACTGCAACCTTGCTCAAGTCAATTTTGACCCAGGATCGTCCTTACGAAGTGGTCGACGATCAAATCACGGGCTTTCTATTGAGGGTTCAACCCACTGGGAAGATGACTTTCTATTACTCGTACCGAACGCCCGATGGGCGACGGCATCGCCAGCGCGATGTCGTACCGCAACGAAGTGAGCGCGCAGGGCGTGCCCACCGGCGAGATATTCATGTTCGCGGTGGTGGGCTATCCTGGCAGCGCTGCCGAGGGCCAGCCCCGGCATTTCTG
>JALREE010000259.1 GCA_023256835.1 Pseudomonadales bacterium
TGCAGCGTGTTCTGCCTGCGGCGGCGGCGCGTGGCCGACATCGCCAGCTTCCACGCACTGCCCGCCTTCATGCCGACACTGGTGCCGGAGCGCAGCAGCCACCAGGACAGCGCGGAGAGCACCAGCACCACCCCGGCCACGGCCAGCACCAGGATCGCCGTCAGCAGCACGTCCTGGCTGTACCAGAGCATCAGCACCAGCGCGCCGGCGAAGCCGATGCCGTAGGGCAGACGGGCGCTCAGGGTGTTGCCGTCCAGATCCTTGCGCAGCACGCGCAGCGGTGAGGTCTTGCGCAGTGACAGCAGAGGCGGCAGCGCGAAGGAGAGCAGGCAGATGAAGGCCGTGAGCGAGCCCACCACATAGGGCGAGCTGCCGGCCGGCGGCAGCGCGATGGGAATCACCGCACTCAGCGCCTCCAGGATCAGGGCGTGGACGGCCCAGCCGAGGAATGAACCGATGACGATGGCGATCACCACCAGCACCACCTGGATGCTCAGATACAGCGCCATGATCTGCCCGGAGGTGCAGCCCAGGGTCTTCAGGATGGCCACATAATCGAAATGGCGCTCGGCATAGCGCCGCGCCGTGAGCGCGATGGCCACGCCCGCCAGCAGCACTGCGAACAGGCTGCCCAGCAGCAGGAAACTCTCGGCGCGGCTCAGGGCCTCGGCCACCTCGGCACTTTCCTCGCGCACGTCCGTCATGCGGAACTCGCCCGCCGCCAGCGCATCGACCCACTCCTCGTAGGCGAGCAGTTCGGTTTCGTCGCCCGCGAACAGATAGCGGTAATTGACGCGGCTGCCCACCTGGATGACCTGGGTGGCCGGCACATCGGCGGTGTTCAGCATGAGCCTCGGGCCGGCGTTGTCCATCATGCCGCCCTGCTGGCGATCGGGTTCCTGCACGATCACGCGGGTGACCCGCAGGGCCGCCTCGCCGACATACACCGTGTCGCCGATCGCCGCGCCCAGCGCCGGCAGCACGCGGGATTCGACCCACACTTCGCCGGGGGGCGGCCCGCCGGCGATCGGCGCGCCCACGCTGAAGGGCTGATCGGCCACCATCAACTGGCCGCGCAGGGGATAGTCAGTACTGACTGCCTTGGCCGACACCAGCACATTGCCGTTGTCGGAGAACACCATGGAACCGAAGGACATGGTCATGGCGGTGCGCAGACCGCGATTCTCGGCCTCGGCCAACCACGCCTGCGGTGCCTCACCACGGCCGCTGAGCACGCGGTCGGCGGCCAGCATGTTGGCGGACTCGGCCAGCAGGGCACGCTCCAGACGGTCAGTGAACAAGGCGATGCCGGTGACCGAGGTCACGGCCATCACCAGGGCCAGGAACAGCAGTCGCAGCTCGCCGCCCTGCCAGTCGCGCCACAGCAGGCGCAGGGACAATCGCAGCAGGGTGCCCGGACTCAGGGCCTCGGCGCGCACCCCGCGGGCGGGCGCCACTGTCGGCAGTGTGCCTTGCAGCTCAGTGCTCATGCGCGACCTCGGCCTGAGTGCGGGAGTCGGCATTGATCTCGTCGCTCACCACCTGCCCGGCCACCAGCCGGATGGTGCGGTGACACTGGCGCGCCAGCCGCTCGTCATGGGTCACGAGCACCAGGGTGGTGGCGTATTCCTTGTTCAGCGAGAACAGCAGCTCGATGACGCGGGCGCCGGTGGCGCTGTCCAGGTTGCCGGTGGGTTCGTCGGCGAAGAGGATGCGGGCCTCGGAGGCGAAGGCACGGGCGATGGCCACGCGCTGCTGTTCGCCGCCCGAAAGCTGGTTGGGGTAATGATGGCAGCGCTCGCCCAGCCCGACGCGGGTCAGCAGCTGGGTGGCTTTTTCCCGCGCGCGGCTGTCGTTCTTCAATTCGATGGGCAGCATCACGTTTTCCAGCGCCGTCAGGCTGGGCAGCAGCTGAAAGGACTGGAACACGAAGCCGACCAGCTGGCCGCGCAGCATGGCGCGCTCCTCTTCATCGAGCGCACTCAGGGAATGACCGTTCAGACTGACATCCCCGGCGCTGCCCGTGTCGAGCCCGGCCATCAGGCCCAGCAGAGTGGATTTGCCGGAGCCCGAGGCGCCGACGATGGCGACGGTTTCGGCGGCCTCGATCTGCAGGCTGATGCCCTTGAGGATGACCAGCTCGCCCTCGCTGGTGGGGACGCGCTTGACCAGATTGTCGATTCGTATCATGTAAGCCTGCTCTGCCATGCCAGTGTTCAATGGGAAAAGTGCACGCCCTCAATACGCAATCGAGGGGCAAACCGGTTCATGCCGCCCCCTGCAAGGGACCCGTTCCGGCCGTGTGCGCAACAGACCGCGACTGTAGCCTGAAACTGACCGGCGCGTCGAACCCGGCGACCGGCGATTGTGCTGCGCAGGGCGAACGATTAAATTGGCGCCAGTCTTCATCCGCCCGGAATGGTCCTGAGAGTGTCTGGAATCATCATGCGCAACCGCCGCGTCCTGCCCCTGCATCACGCCCTTCTCCGCCCGCTGCTGCTGGTGCTGCTCTGCCTGCTGAGCGGGCAGAGCCTGCAGGCGCAGACTGACAAGCCGGTGATCCTGGTGTTCGGGGACAGTCTGAGTGCGGGCTACCGCATGGACGAGAGCGACGGCTGGGTGGCCCTGCTGGCCGAGCGGCTGCAGGCGCAGAACAGCCCTTTCGCCGTGGTCAATGCCAGTGTCAGCGGCGAGACCACCGACGGCGGCCTGGCCCGACTGCCAGCGGCGCTGAGCACTCACATGCCGGCGGTGGTGATTCTGGAGCTGGGGGGCAACGACGGGCTGCGCGGCCTGCCGGTGGCGAACATCCGCCGCAACCTCGAAGAGATGGTGATGATGAGTCAGGCGGCTGGCGCCCAGGTGATCCTGGCCGGCATGCAGATTCCGCCCAATTACGGGCCGCGCTACACAGGCCCGTTCACGGCGTTGTTCGGCGAGATCGCCGCCGAGCGCAAGCTGCCCCTGATTCCCTTCCTGATCGACGGCATCCCGCAGCAACCCGAGCTGATGCAGGAGGACGGCATTCACCCGCGCGCCGAGGCCCAGCCCCTGATCGTGGACATCGTCTGGCCCGTGCTGGAACCGGTGTTGCAGGCCCTGCAGCCGAGCAGCTGAGCAGCACTGCCCTCACTTGTAGTGATTGCGCCGACTGCGTTCGTCGCGGTGGCGATCGTCCCAGTCGCGGCGCTTGTCGTGCCGACGCTCCTCGCGCCAGTCCTCCCGCCAGTCGTGGCGGCGTTCGTGACGACGCTCGTAACGCCTGTCATGGCGATCCTCGTAGTAGCGATACTCCACCCGCGGCACCACGCGATAGACACCGAAAGGCTCGTAGCGAATCCGCGGGCCGATGTAGATCTGCACCTGCGGCTCGCTGCGATGCGTGATGCGGACGACGCGCACGTCCTCGTGGCGATGACTGCGCCAGCCGTCGTGACGCTCCGACGCCGCCGCACCGCCTGCGGCCAGCAAGGCCAATGAAGCAAGTCCTGCAACAAGAAGGGTTCTCATGATCTGACTCCTGCAGCAGCGCGGGCCTGAGAGCGGCGGCGTTGCTGACACACGAAGGCTGGATTGCCTTCCTGACTGTCAGTCTAGGCGGGCGGACTGAACTGCACCTGAATGGCCACGCCGAGGCGCAGCCGGCTCAGGAGCGTTCGCCCGTGATGGCGTGGTACTGCCGAATGACGGTCTCGACGCCCTGCTCCAGGCATTCCACCACCAGCGCGTGACCGATGGAGACCTCCAGGATGCCGGGGATGCTCAGGAAGCGCCCCAGGTTCTGCAGGTCCAGATCGTGGCCGGCATTCAGGCCCAGACCCAGCGCCGCGGCCTCGGCGGCCGCTGCACGATAGCGTTCGAACACGGCGTCGGCGTCGGCCGTGCCGAAGGCGCTGGCGTAGGCCTCGGTGTACAGCTCGATACGATCAGGCCCCTGGGCCTTGCCGAGCGCGGCCGCCGCGCGCACCTGAGCCACGTCCGGGTCGAGAAACACGCTGCTGCGCACGCCCCAGCCCCGCAGCTGCGTCAGCACGTCGCGCAGCAAGGCGTCGTTGCGGGCAATGTCCCAGCCGTGATCGGACGTGAGCTGATCCGGCGCATCGGGCACCAGAGTGCACTGGGCCGGGCGCACACGCTCGATCAAGGCCAGCAATTCGGGCGAGGGATAGCCTTCGATGTTGAACTCCACGCCGGGAAATTCCTCCAGCAAGGCGGTGATGTCCACCACGTCCTGCCGCGTGATGTGGCGCTCGTCCTGACGTGGATGCACGGTGATGCCACGCACGCCCAGGCCGATCAGGCGGCGCACGAAGGCCAGCACATCCGGGAAATTGCGCCCGCGCGAATTGCGCAGCAGGGCGATCTTGTTGACGTTGACGCTCAGTACGGTCGTGGGGTGGCTCATGGTCGCCTCTCAGCGGGCAGTCTGCCCCGCGTCGGCCTGCAGGAACTGCAGGACCAGGCGCAGGAAGGTCTCGGGTTTCTCGGCATGCAGCCAGTGTCCGGTGTGCATGATGACTTTGGTGCGGGCCTGCGGAAAGCGGGTGAGGATGGCCTCGCGGTGCTGCTCGGTGATGTAGCTCGACAAGGCCCCCTTGAGGAACAGCGTCGGCCCCGCGAACGGGCCCAGTCCCTCGGGCTGCTCGCGCAGTTTGGCGTAATTGTGCTTGAGCACGGGCAGATTGATGCGCCAGGCGAAGCCGCCCTCGGGCGTCTTCACCAGATTGGTCAGCAGGAATTGCCGCACCAGCTCATCTGGCTCGTAGGGCGCCAGCAGATGATCGGCCTCGGTGCGGCTGCTCAAGGTGGCGATATCGATGGCCAGCAGGCCGGCGAAGATGTCGTCATGCTCGCTGCCATAGGTGACCGGCGCGATGTCGGCCACGATCAAGTGATCGACGCGCTCGGGAGCCAGCAGCGCGATCTGCATCGCCACCTTGCCGCCCATGGAATGCCCCAGCAGATGGGCCCGCGCGATGCCGTGGGCGTCCATGTAGTCCAGCACGTCCTGCGCCATGTGCGGGTAGTCCATGTCATCGCTGTGAGGCGAGGCGCCATGATTGCGCAGGTCCAAGGCATGCACCGCGAAGTGCGCGCTCAGCTGCCGGCTGTGCCAGTTCCAGTTGCCCAGACTGCCGAACAGGCCGTGCAGGATCAGCAGCGGCGTGCCAGCGCTGGAGTATTGCTTGCCGTGCAGCTTCATCCGCCTGCCTTGCCGGCGCCGTCGAGCAGGGCCAGCACATCCTCGTGGTGGGTCTTGGTGGTGACCTTGTCCATCACCTGCGCCACACGGCCGTCGCGGTCGATCAGGAAACTGGTGCGCAGGATGCCCATGAACTCGCGGCCCATGAATTTCTTCAGCCCCCACACGCCGTACTGCTCGGCCACCGCATGGTCGACGTCGGAAAGCAGCGTGAAGTTGAGGCCATCGCGTTCGGCGAATTTCTTCAGGCTCTTCACCGGATCGGGGCTCACGGCCAGCACCACGGTGTCACGGGCGTCGAGCTCGGCCTTCACATCGCGCAGCCCGCAGGCCTGCACGGTGCAGCCCGGCGTCATGGCCTTGGGGTAGAAATACAGCAGCACCTGGCGGCCACGGAACTGGCTCAGGCTGACGGCCTGGCCGTGCTGGTCCTGCAGGGTGAAATCGGGGGCTGGTGTGCCGAGGGCGGGAAAGCTCATGGGTGTCGTCTCCTTTTGCGGCCGGCCCGGAATGGGCGGCCATTATAGCCACGCGGGACATTACGCGGCGAGCAGGCTGGCGGATTCGCGAGGGGGCCGGCTAGAATCCCGCCCCATGAGACGCCCCGTGAACTCCATCGTCGTGCTGACCGGCGCCGGCATATCCGCCGAGTCCGGCATCGCCACCTTCCGCGCCAGTGACGGCCTGTGGGAGAACCATCGCATCGAGGACGTCGCCACTCCCGAGGGCTTCGCCCGCAACCCCCAGCTCGTGCACCACTTCTACAACCAGCGCCGCCGCCAACTGCTGCAGGACGACATCCGCCCCAATGCCGCCCACCTGGCGCTGGCGCGCCTGGAGCGCGAGTTCCACGGCGAATTCCTGCTGGTGACGCAGAACGTGGACAACCTGCACGAGCGCGCCGGCAGCCGCAAACTGCTGCACATGCACGGCGAGCTGCTGAAGATGCGCTGCAGCGAGAGCGAGCTGGTGTTCGACCTCCGCGACGACCTGAGCTTCGACAGCGTCTGCCGCTGCTGCGGCACGCCGGGCAATCTGCGCCCGCACATCGTCTGGTTCGGGGAAATGCCCCTGCACATGCCGCAGATCAACCGGGCGCTGGCGCAGTGCGACCTGTTCCTGTCCATCGGCACCTCCGGCAACGTCTACCCCGCCGCCGGCTTCCATCAGAGTGCCAAACTCAGCGGCGCCCACACGGTGGAATTGAATCTGGAGACCACCGGCTCCAGTTTCGACGAGCACCGCTACGGCAGGGCCGGCACGCTGGTGCCGGCGTATGTGGAGTGTCTGCTGAATCCGCTGTGAGCGCCCCGGCACGGCTGAAATCTCGCATCAAGAAGCCGAAAACCTCGCATCAAGGAGCCGTAAAACTCGTATTAAGGTCTCGCAAAACTCGTAATAACGCGTCGTGAAACTCGTATCAAGAAACCCAGAAATCCTTGTGAATCAATCCGTTTGGGTGAGCAGAACGCCATTCGGACAGTGCTCCGCATCAGGTTCACTCCTCCAACTGCTCCACTGCCAATCCCAGCGCCATCGCAGCCTTTTCGAGTGTTCGCTTCTGCAGTTTCGCGCCTGGTCGTTCCATTTGTGCGACACCAGGTTGCGTGATGCCCATGCGCTCAGCCAGTTCGCTTTGGCTGAGCCCTTTGTGCGTGCGCCATGCGGCGAGCAAGCTCATGCCCTTCTCCACGCAAAGTCCGACCACTTCGTGGGGGATATGGAATTCGCTTTCAGCCCCTTGACCTGCGAGCGCGAGGTACTGCTTGTAGGGAAGGACTGCAAACACTGGCCGCCCCTCCTGTCTGATGATCTGAACATCAATAAGTGCTTTCATCGCGCAACTTTACCTCTTCGATACTGATTATTTTCACCTCGCCATCAAAGTCGAACAGGAGACGGTATCTCCCGATTCGCAAACGATACTGGCAGGCATGGTTCACCAAGCGCTTGATGTTTTCACAAGCCGGGAAACGCTTCAGGTGATCCGCTTCTCGGTAGACCACCTGGGCATCGTTGACTGGCAGTTTGCGGAGCTGACGCAGAGACCTCTTCGACCAGAGGATTGTATTGGGCTCGTCCATGATAAGCAAAAATATAAGTTAATTAGATTAACAACCGCTCCTTTGGCAAGAAAAACGGTCTACATCAGGTATAGGTGGCAAACCAGAATCGCGCGAAGGGCGCCTGGCCGATGGATCAGGGGAGTATCGACACAGGCAATGCTCGTGGGGGAAACAGCGAGGTGCCGCCTTCCGTGGCGGCGGTTTCAAGTTCAGGCTCCATCCGCAAAAGCGGCAGAGCCTGCAAGTTCTGGCAAGAGTGAGTTCACAAGAGCGTAGCCGGCACCTTCGGTATCCGCGCCACAATCACTTCCTGCTTCGCGCGGCTGATGCCGTAGATCACCCGCTCACCCACCGCGCTGCGATCCCACGCCCAGGACTGGCCCTCGAAGGGCACGTCGATGGTGGTGACGTATTCCAGCGTCACGCCCTGCTGCGGGATGCGCAGCACATGCAGCTCGGGCAGATCATGGCCGGTCACGTAGAGCAGGCCGTCATCGCCCCAGTCACCGCCGGAACAGGCACTGTCGCCCCAGGTGGCGATGACTTGCGGCGGGAACAGCCAGGCCTGCAGCTCCTGCCAGTCGTCGTTGAATCTGGCGACGTGGGTCCAGCGCTGATCGAAGCCCGGCGTCGTGCCGCCGTCGTTGTAATTGGCGAAACAGGCCCACCAGAAACCGTCGCGGCGCACGGCCCAGGTCAGCGAGCCCAGGCGCATTCCCAGGGCATGACTCGCCAGCGGCTGCAGCGTGCGGGCGTCATAGGTTTCCAGCGAACTGGCCATGGGCAGCTGCGGGAAATTGGAATGCGACAGCACG
>JALREE010000277.1 GCA_023256835.1 Pseudomonadales bacterium
CCCTCAGGAGGACACCATGACACCTTATTCCCTCAATCGCCGGCTCGTGCACTGGGCCATTGCTGCCTGCGTGCTGGCCCTCGTCCCTGTTGGCCTGTGGATGGTGGCGCGCGGTGAAGCCAATCTCTGGGACACCCTGACCAACACACTTTACGGCATTCACAAGGCCACGGGATTTACCGTCCTGCTGCTGATGGCGCTGCGCATCGCCTTCAAGCTGCGCAGTGCCGACCCCGCTTACCCCGCCGACTTCCCGAAGGCGCAGCGCATCGCGGCCAAGAGCCTCCACCACTTGTTCTATCTGCTGCTGGTGGCTGTGCCATTGCTGGGATGGGCGGGCGTGACGGCGTTCCCGGCGCTGATCGTGTTCCCGGGCCTGGACCTGCCACCAATGCCTTTTGTGCCGGTGGATGAAGACCTGGCTTTACGGCTGTTCCAGATTCATGGCGTGCTGGCAATCACACTGGCGTTGTTGGTGCTGGGGCACATCGGCGCGGCGCTGTGGCATCTGGTGATGAAAAAGGATGGCATGTTCCAGCGTATGTGGTTCGGGGGCTGACTGTCTGTGGGAGCGGGCCCTGTCTGTGGGAGCGGGCTTGCCCGCGAACCGCATTCGAAGCTGTTTTTGCAGTGCCCTAAATCGACCCTGCCCGGCCCTGGCCCGCTCTGGCCGCAGCTGCCGCTAATCGCACGGCAGCAGGAGTCGCCCAGCCGCAGGTGGCGAGTAACAGCGGCATCACCGCCGAGGGTCTTGGGGCCTGCGGAATCCGGGTTTGCAACCGGACGGCGGTCTTAGGGGGATTCTTAATTCAGTAAGGAGACTGAGCATGCTGGTTCTTGGACGCAAGCCTACCGAGGCTATCTGCATCGGCGACGACGTGAAGGTGGTTGTTGTCGCGATCTTTAACAACCGGGTCCGCCTGGGCATTCAGGCCCCAGACGGCACCGTGATCCTGCGCGACGAGCTTGTGCGCAAGCCCAAGGAGGACACATCGAATGACGAGTAACGCGGCGGGTATTTTGGTGCTCGTCACAATCGCCGTCCTGATCGTGGCAGGCGGCATTTTCAAGAGTGTAGACATCGGAGAGTGATGATGGAGCGACCAACAAAATACGCGTACGACGCCTATGTCGTGCGCGTGATCGACGGCGACACGCTGGTCGTCGACATCGACCTCGGCATGTGGACCTGGTCGAAGGGAATCAAGCTGCGAATGGCACGTATCAACATGCCGGAACTGTCGACACACGACGGTTTTATCGCGAAGTGCTGGCTTGAGAAGTACGTATTAAACAGGAGTCGCGTTCTGCTGCAGACGCTGAAGACGAAGGACAACAAGGACCGCGAGGACAAGTACGGGCGACTGCTCGCCGAAGTGTGGGCAGACGACGTGAACGTCAACGACGCGATGCACACCTGGTGGGAGGACCGGCAACGTGACCGATCACAATCCTGATGATGTTCTGATGGGCGATGAACTGCGTCGCCGTTTTGCATCGACGACCATGTCGTTTAACGAATTAGCCGGTCGGCTGCAGACAACCAAAAAGTACTGCGTCGAGGTTTTCAGCGGCAACAAACCGCTGACCAAGACGTTCAAGGAGCGACTGCTGGTTGTTATCAAGCAGTCGGAAACAGGCAGGCTGCCGGAACGCTACGATCCACCCAAAAGTGGCGAGGTAGTGGTTGGCTATTGCGGATCTGGCGCGAACCTTCCAGAGGACTACGAGCCTGGCGTTGCAGCCGAGGCGACGTACTTTCCCTCGGGCAGCAAGGAAAAGGTGGAGATCCTGCGACAACGAGCGGAACGCGGTGAGCATCTGTGGCATCCGGCTGACAGCAAGCTCACAAAACGAATAGGAGACGACTGATGCGGAAACCACCTGTTTATATCGGCATCGACCCAGGGGCAAGCGGCGCGATTGCCGCGCTGGAGATCGGCGGCGAGGTTGTGTCGCTGATCAAGAACAGCGAGACGCCAGCGGACATCGCGGCATGGTTGCGTGATGTCGTCAAAGACAAGCGAGCGTATGCGTGCATTGAGAAGGTCCACGCGATGCCTAAGCAGGGAGTGAGCAGCACCTTTAAGTTCGGCACCAGCTACGGGTTCTTGTTGGGCCTGCTGGTGGCCAACCAGGTGCAGTACCACGAGATCGCGCCGCAGGTCTGGCAACGGGAGATGCACTGCCTGAGCAAGGGCGATAAGAACAGGACGAAGCAGGCGGCGCAGGCTCGCTTTCCGCTCGAAAAAGTCACGCACGCGATCGCTGACGCGCTGCTGATTGCTGACGTGTGTCGGCAGTGTCACGTTTACAAGTTGCAGCCGCGATCGGCAGGCTGCCCAAAGTTTTAATTCATGCGGTGGCATGTGCCACTGCGACCTCCGCCGGTGAAGACGAGTGCGGTGGAGGTTTTGTTCACTTGGAGACAGACATGGAAAGCAAGCTGGTAGAGGCAGGAGAGCGTATGCAGGCGGCACTCACGTTGCTACGCGCCGTCGACATGACGGCGTTCGACGAGATGCCGACGCTTCAGGAGTGGTTTCTGATGCACAAGATCGAGGCCCGCCTGCTGCACGATCAGGTGCGATTGGCGGTCCTACAAGAAAAGGAGGCAGTATGAATTTTGACGAACTGAACTGGCTAGCTGTTCCACCCGAGCCTGTCGGCGCGTGGGCCAGACTGCAGGACGATCTGATCCACAAGTACCACCCGAAGCGTGAGGACTTGCTGGAGATCTGGCACATGGCGTATCCAGACTTGCCGATCAGGGACGGCGGCATTCGCTGCTTTGAGTGTGACGGAGTCGGCGTCGCGAGCGTCGCGACGATTGACAGCGAGCGGCAACCAAGCGACACGGTCAGGTGCCCGAGCTGCGACGGCAGCGGCTGGGCGCGCAAGCCGGGAGGGCAGTCATGAGAACTGAAGACATGATCGTCGACGAGCACGGGAACGTACATGCGCCAAGCCACGAACTCAGGTGCTGCTGGCACGCCTGGAAGGTGATCGGCCCACATGAACTGCGAGTGTTCTTGCCGGCTGACCACTGCACGGATATGTGTGGCGTGATACACGTCGCCAAGTCACTGATGCCTGAAGTATCGTTGATCTGGACCGTGGCTGGGGAAATGCTGGACACGTTCTACGAACGTCGTGGCGAGAAGTGGCGGGCCGTGCTGGAGGGAAAATCATCGGAGTGGTGCGAATGCTAGACAAGATCGTGAAAGGCAAGCAGCAGAAGCCGCGGAGGACCGTGATCTACGGCGTCCACGGCGTAGGCAAGAGCACGTGGGCGGCCGCGTGGCCGTCGCCTGTCTTCGTGTGCACGGAGGACGGCGTCAACGACATCGACGTCGCAAAGTTTCCTTTGTGCAGGACGTACCAAAGCGCGATGGATGCGGTGATGGCGCTGTCCAGCCAGCAGCACGAGTACAAGACGCTGGTACTGGACTCGGCGGACTGGTTGGAACGCCTGGTGCATCAGTCCGTGTGCGAGGACGAGGGCAAAAAGTGCATCGCCGACATTAACTACGGCAAGGGCTACGCAATGGCGGCGCGGAAGATTGAGGGCTTCCTTAAGCTGCTCGACAGCTGCCGCTCTGTCGGCATGCACGTGGTCGTCATTGCACACGCGGCCATCGTGCGGTTCACCAACCCGGAAGGGGAGAGCTACGACCGCTATACGCCGGCACTCCACAAGGACGCCTCGGCGATGCTGCAGCAGTGGGCGGACGAAGTTCTGTTCGCCACGTACGAGGTATTCACGCGGACGGCGGAGGAGCGGTTTGGCCAAAAGCGGGCACTGCCTGTCGGCAGCGGCACCCGGATCCTCAAGACCTCGGAGCGACCGACGCACGACGCCAAAAACAGGATCGGCCTGCCCGATCAGATGAGCATGGACATTCGAGAGTACGCCAACTACATCAGAAAAGGAGTGACGAATGATCGACCTGAGTGAGTTTGAGTTCGACAAGGTGCCGGTGCAGGAGGGGCGGTTCGTGTTGCCGGCCGGCGAGTATGTCGCGGCGCTGGTTGCGAGCGAGCAGAAGCAGACGGCAAACGGTTTCGGTCTGTTGCTGACCTTCCAGGTGCTGGAGGGCGAGCACAAGGGCAGGACGCAGACCGACCTCGTCAACCTCTGGAATAACAACGAAAACACCGTACGCATAGCGAAGGAGAGGATGGCGCGACTGATGCGAGCGGCAGGCCACGAGAAGCTGACCAGCGCTGATCAGCTGTCCGGCGTTCCAGTGGTTATCGTCGTCAAGGTCGGTGCGCACTGGAAGACGAACGAGGCGACATCGGAAATCAAGGGCTACAAGAGCGTGGGCAAGGCTCCGCAGGTCGGCAATCCGAGCAAGCCCGATGAGCCGCAGGAGGAAGACGGCGTACCTTGGTAGGGTCTGGCCGGGTTTCGCAAGGTTTCGCAAACGCTCGCAAGGCCGCAGGGAAGCGGCCGTTTTTTTTGGAGTCAGTGATGGAGTTACGGTGGTATCAGCAGGAGGCAGTCGACGCATGCTGGTCGGCGATCAGGGAACGCAAGGCGCATCCGTGCATCGTGGCACCGACTGGTGCCGGCAAGTCGGTGGTGATCGCGGAGATCTGCCGGCAGGCGTTGACCAGGTGGAACGGCAGGACCGTGGTCCTGGCACACCGCAAGGAGCTGCTCGAGCAGAACGCGGCGAAGATTCAGTCGCTGCTGCCAGACGTCGAGGTCGGCATCTACTCGGCGGGCTTGGGCCGGCGTGAGACGGATACGCCGATCCTGCTCGGCGGCATACAAAGCATTTACAAGCGAGCGTTCGAGATCGGCGGTCGTCAGCTGGCGATCGTCGACGAGGCCCACCTGATCTCGCCAGACGGCGGGTCGATGTATCGAACCTTTCTCGACGAGCTGACGGTTGCAAACCCGAGGCTTCGTGTCATCGGGCTGACGGCAACGCCGTATCGGACCGGCGAAGGCGAGGTGACGGAGGGCGACGACGCCTTCCTCACCGAGATCTGCTACGAGACGCCGGTGGCGAGGCTGATCGAGGAGGGCTACCTGTCAAAGCTGGTGACCTCGGCGACCACGCAGGTCTCGATGGCGGGCGTGGCGATTCGCGGCGGCGAGTTCGTGCAGAAGGACATGGGCGAGCGGTTCATGGCAGAGGGCATGGTGGCCAATGCAGTCTCCGAGATGGTCACCCGGGCGGCGGGCCGCCGGAGCTGCCTGGTGTTCGGCGCGACGGTCAAGCATGCCTACGCCGTCTGGTCGGAGCTGCGGGCGAGCGACTGCGGTCGAGTGGAGATCGTCACGGGGAAGACCGATCCGGAAATCAGGCGGCGCGTCCTGGACCGTTTTCGTGCCGGCGAGGTGCGATGGTTGGTGAACGTCGACGTCCTGACGACGGGCTTCGACGCGCCGAACATCGACTGCCTGGCCATCCTGCGAGCGACGCAGAGCCCCGGGCTGTTCGCACAGATGGTCGGGCGAGGCTTTCGTATTTGCGAGGGCAAGGCGGACTGCCTGGTGCTGGACTTCGGTGGAAACCTGCTGCGCCATGGTCCGCTCGACGACCCCTATTACGGCAGGGTCTGCGGGCACAAGGGCGGCGGCGGCGAGGCCCCGATGAAGGCATGTCCGTCCTGCGAGGGGATGGTCTACTCGTTCGTCACGGTATGCGAGCACTGCGGACACGAGTTCGCCGGCGAGCGAGAGGTACAGCATGAGGAGCGACCAGAGGAGAATGCACCGATCCTGCTCGGAGGCGTCGTGCCAGCCAAGCTGCCGAAACCGGTGGCGGAGTGGCTATCGGTGGATCAGGTCAGGATGCGAGTCTGGCCGGCCAAGGAAGGTAAGCCCGAGACGCTCCGCGTCGACTACTACTGCAGCAGGAGCTCCGGAGACATGGTCGGCGTGACTATTTCGGAGTGGGTGTGCCTGCGTCATGAGGGCTACGCCAGGACCAAGGCGAGGCAGTGGTGGGTCGAGCACAGCGACGCCGAGCTACCGCGAGCGATCAGCGAGGCCATCGAGGCGTGGCACCTCGGCAAACTACGGATGCCCTGCCGCCTGCTTGCAGTGCAGGACGGGCGGTTTTTCAAGATCAAGGATCGCGAGTTCGAGGACGAGCGACCGACGCCGGACATGTGCCACCAGGAAGTCACCAGCACACCGTTCGATGAGGAGGAGTAGAGATGGAAATTTTCGACGCGAAGCAGTGGTTGATCTGGATGTTCGACGACGGCAGGAAGCGGTGCGCGAATGTCGAAGGACGCTGGTGCGGATCCACGGACCAGACGCAATATGTCTCCTATCAGGAGGCAGTCGAGGCCGCGGAGCGGCATCCCTTGGCGCAGGGGCCTGCGTTTGTCTTCACTGCAGACGACCCGTGGGTAGGCATCGACCTCGACGACTGCCTGGAAGGTGGTTTTTTGAAGGAGTGGGCAAAGCCAATCATCGAGCAATTCGCGCGAACGTACATCGAGGTTTCGCCATCGTGCTCGGGTCTCAAGATTTACGCTAGGGGCGCGAAGCCTGCAGGAAAGCAGTCGGCGGTCCAGTTGACTGGCGGAGCGATCGAGGTGTACGACCGAGGTCGGTTCTTTGCGTTCACCGGCGTGGAGGTGTTTGGTCACCGTTCCATTGCCGCGTGCCAGGAGGAGATTGACTGGCTGTACGAGACCTATTTTCCCAAGCGTCAACCGGTCGAAGTGCAACTGCGTGAGCTGACATCGGGCGGCGATCTGTTTCGGCGTGCAATGGCCTATGTCGAAACCGTGCCAAGGCCAGCGTTTGGCGGCAGGAATACGGCGACGTTTCGCCTGGCAGGGCATCTGTACGCGATCGTCGGCGACGACGGAGAGATCCTCGGCGATGACCAGGTGCTTGAGCTGGTCATGGATTGGGTAGCGGGATTCGACGATCCCCTCGACCAGCGGGAGGTCATGGCCTGCGTGCGGAACGCCAAGACCAAGGGGACGCCTCGCGAGCCGAAGGTGTCGTCGCGGCCAATCGTCGACACGAGCGGCGTCGAGGAGCTGATGCGGCAGCTGGTCGCGGGTGACCAGGCGCAGTCCGCAGAGACTCCGCCGCCGGCGATCCAGCGAAAGATTCCGCTGCCAGCCGAGCTGCTGCAGGTGCCGGGCATGATCGGCGACTTCATCCAGTACTGCGAAGACACCTGCTTCTTGCGCCAGCCGGCGCTGTTCCTGGCGGCGGGGATCTGCCTGCAGGCCGTGCTGGCTGGTCGAAAAGTCGTCGACATGTTCAACAACAGGCCGAACGTCTACTTTCTCTGCCTGGCGGAGTCAGGCACTGGCAAGGAGCACGCCAGGGCGATGGTCGCCCGGATCCTCTCGCAGGTCGGAGCAGCGGTCCACGCCGACCTCGACAACCCGCGCAGCGGGAGCTCCCTGGTTCGGAGCCTGTCCAGCGAGCCGGCCAGGATTGCCATGATCGACGAGTTCGGGCGGTTTTTCCGTTTCAACAAGAATGCGAACGCCGGGTTCCAGCAAGAGCTCGTCGATCACATGCTCAAGCTGTACTCGCAGGGCGAGGGCAGCTATTCGGGAGCCCAGTTCTCCGATGCGAGGCAGAACATCAGCGTGGACCGCCCTAGCTTGTCGCTGCTGGCGACCACGGTGCCGGAGAGTCTCCTGGACAACCTGTCGCAGCAGAGCCTCACAGACGGGCTCATGAGCCGCCTGTTGGTCCTCTGGGGCGAAGACGACCCCCAGGATGGTCCCCAGAACCCAAATCTAGCCGTCCCTGATGGTCTCCGTGACCACTGCCGCTCCTGGTTGACGTTTGGCGGCGACCTCGGGTCGGTTCCTGGTGCGAACGCCGAGCAGCAGGTGGAGCACACCGCCGAGGCCGAGAGAATGGCCAGGGACATCATTGCCAACGCCAGGAAGCTGCCTGCCGCGACGCAGGCCCAAAAGGTGCTCCGGAGCCGCATAGCCCAGAACACCTGTAAGCTGGCCCTCTGCTACGCCTGCTCGCGGGACGCGGCCAAGCCGATTGTGGATGTCGCCGCCGTCCAATGGGGATACGCTCTGACGATGCACGTGTATCAGTCCATCACGGAACTTTTGGAGAATCAGATCCCGGAAGGCGAGTTCCACAAGCGGTGCCTGCGGGTCGTCGACTGGCTGGCCGCCCAGGGTGGCCAGGCGACGCTAAGCGCGATGGCCAGGCGGTTCCGGGCCTGGACGTCCAAGGAACGCACCGACGTCCTCAAGAACCTCGCAGAGACGTCTCAGGTCGAGCTCGAGCACTCCGCGACCAAAGGTAGGCCGGCGGTCACGATGAGACTTCTTTCCCATCAGAGCTGATGGTCGGTAAGTCGGGACTTCTTTCCTTTCTTCCTTCCTTCCCTGCCCCTACCTCGCCTAGGAGATACTTACTACTACTACTTCTTATACTTACTTCCTTCCTTCCATACCCCCATACTCCTCTTATAGTAGTTCTAGTGGGGGGTGGGTGGTGGTGTGTGGCATGGGGAGTAGGGGGGTAGGTCTGACACTGGTGGGAAAAAAGGAAAAAGGAAAGAAGCCCCGCCGGCAGGCTCCACAACGGATGTCCTTGCTGGTGGACGCTCCTCAATTGCACTGTGGCCGGACAGTTGCGGACAGTTTTTGTGTCCGAAGTGACAGTGACCTAACGTGTCACTCTGCGTTCAGTAGCTACTGAGAGACTGGCGAGCTCAGCTTGGTGACGCCACAATACGCACCAGGAGCACGACCATGAAGACACGGATGGCATCTGCACGCTGCTGCTGCGGGCCAGGCGGAGCAATCCCTTGCGATCCGATCACCGGCATCACCGACGACTTCCAGGTGCTGCAGGAGGCCACCGGCGACGGCGGTTGGGTCTGGTCCGTGCCGATCGCTATGGCACCGGTGATTCAGCCTGTAGGCACGCTCGTCCTCGACCAGAACAACGCCTTCTTCGGTGACGTCTTCACGTTCTTTCGATGCTCGGTTTGGTCGGACAACTTCACGAACATCAGGCATTACCTGAAGTGCCAGTTCGAGAACTACGGGTCGGAGGTCAACGTCATTCAGGGGCCGAGCGTCTACGCTCGATTCCTGCTTCTTGGCTCTGCTCGCCTCTGGGCGCTGACCCACGACATCGCGTTCGTGGTCGGATCCGGTTGGCGACATCGCTTCACGCTCCAGCATCCTGGTGCAGCGAACGCCGTCTGGTACTCGGGACCTATCGTGCAAGCAGCTCAGTCTCCAGCTCCGACAGGTCCCTTCGACAGCGAGATTCAATTTGTGATGTTCAAGCTCCTCAGTGGTGCGTGGCAGGTCACGTCGTACTTCGGCGGAACCGTCCTCGGCTCGCGAGCAACGGCAACGCCAACCAACACAGCGATCGGTGGTGGCGTCGAGCCTGAGTGGGACCACGGGTTCGCAGGTACAGGCGACATGAAGGTGACGAGGGTGGACAGGTGGCAGTACTTCGCGGCAACGTAGGATCGGCAGCGTAGTGGAGCGTGGATGGCAGACGACGCTCCACAAGCTGCGCAGCTCACGGGCAGTGCAGCGGTGCGGCTAGATGCGAGGCCGCGTTAATGTGCGTTAACTTGTTAATCTGCGTTGACATGTTAAGATGCGTTAACGTGTTAAGCTGGGTAAACATAGAAACTGCAGGTACTTTCTGCCGGTTTACCGGCAGCACCCCAACGGGAACAGCC
>JALREE010000320.1 GCA_023256835.1 Pseudomonadales bacterium
AGGAGAAGCGAAATGACTGACAAACAACCCGAAGCCCTGCGGCTGGCTGATACGCTTGAGAACGATTTGGAGGGCTACGACGGGATGTCTATTCCTCGTACCTGCCAAGACATCGCTGACAAAGCCGCCGCCGAGCTGCGCCGCCTGTGCTCGCAGAATCAGGAGCTGCTGGTGGCGCTGCAGGCGCTGACGCATTCACTGGACTACGAGGACTTGTTGCACGATGACCAGCGAAAAGCTTTCAAGCATGCCCGCTCCGCCATTGCCGAAGCCGAAGGAGAGAAACCATGAGCGATTACGTCTTGCTGGCTTTAATCAGCTTCGCATTCGGGTGTGTTGGTGGGTGGATCGATGCCCATAGCACCGTGTCTTCTGAGTGCGACAAGCTCGGGGCCTTTTACGTCGGGTCAAAGATTTACGAGTGAAAGGAGAAAGCAAAATGAGCGCATTTTCCGCAGCCGCCCAGGACGAGGACGGCGACATCATCAAGACCTTGCAGGCCCGCGTGGCCGACTTGGAGGCCCAGCTCTATGCTGTTGGTGCTGGGGGAGTCGGGTCAACGGTCGCCCGGCAAGACCATCCCGAGCAGCACCTCGACATGGTGCCGGAAGGATGGAAGCTGGTGCCGGTGGAGCCTGCTGATTCCCAGATACGAGCCGCCCAAGACACATGGTGGTACGCATGCAACTGTGAAACGTATTGGGATCAGATTTATGCTGCCATGATCGCCGCCGCGCCGCAGCCGCCAGTGGTGGAGCAGCCGCAATCGGTGACAGATTGTCACCAGTCGCAGCCGCAAGGCGAGCCACCCGGCAGCACGGAATCAGCCTATCAGCGCGGCTACCTAGATGGCATGAGCAAGGGCCGGCGTGATGCTGAATCGGATGCAGCAGAACAGCAGACCAAGCGCGAGCCGCTGACGGATGATGCAGCAACCCGGCTGGTGCAATCGGTTGTTGCCGGCAGCGACCGACCAATCGGGATGGTTGCGTTCGGACTGTTAGTTGCCCGCGCCATCGAGCGCGCCCACAGGATCGGGGTTGAGGCATGAACCGTCAGCACAAGAGCCATTTGCTTGCCGATCTGCTGGAGTCTGGCGACTGCCCGCCAGAGGTAACACAGTCAGCAGCCACTGAACTGCGCCGCCTGCATGGACTACTGGTTGGTTCAAACAGGTCGGTGTTCAAGCGCACCCTGGAAATCCGTAGGCTGCAAGACAAGCTCTACAGGGGGCTTACAGACGACTGCATCGTCCAGCTCGCGCGGCAGGCCGGAGAATACCAAGAAGACCGCGTGATGACGCCGCACGCCCTGTATCGCTTCAAGGTGCTGGTCGCCGCTGCCGAGCGTGAGCAATGCGCTCTCGCTGCGTGGGAAATTGTGCAATATGAAGTGCATGCCGATTTGGCCGACCAAGTAGCGCAAGCCATCCGCTCAAGGGGCCAAGCATGAAAACCCTTCCCTACGACTCCCACCGCTGCGCCCCACTACACCCCGACGC
>JALREE010000326.1 GCA_023256835.1 Pseudomonadales bacterium
TTCGACGTCGCCTACCGCGAGGTGGAGGCGCTGGAACTGAAGATCGCCTTCATCACCGACCCGACGGGCGTCTACATCGAGTTCACCGAGGGTCTGGACGCCTACTGACACGAGGCACGCGTACCCATGCTGGACTGGAAGGATATCGACACGGTGCTGCTGGACATGGACGGCACCGTACTCGACCTGCATTTCGACAATTACTTCTGGGAGGAGTTCGTCCCTGCCCGCTATGGCGAGCTGCACGGGCTGGCGGCCGACGAAGCCGCGCGACTGCTGCGGGCACGCTACGAGAACGTGAAGGGCACCCTGGACTGGTACTGTCTGGACTTCTGGTCGAACAGCCTGGCACTGGACATCCCGCGCCTGAAGGAAGTCATCCGCCACAAGATCGCGCTGCGGCCGCACGCCGAGGAATTCCTGCAGCAACTGCGCGACAGTGGCCGCGACGTGCTGCTGGTCACCAATGCCCATCCGCAGAGTCTGGCGCTGAAGTTGCAGACCACGGGCATCGACCGGCATTTCCACCGCACGATCAGCTCCCATGACTTGCAGCTGGCGAAAGAGAACGCCGGGTTCTGGCACACACTGCGGGAAGAGCACCCCTTCGAACCAGCGCGCACGCTGCTGATCGACGACAATCTGGCGGTGCTGCGCCAGGCGCGCGCGGAAGGCATCGCCCATCTGCTCGGGGTGCAGCAGCCCGACAGCCAGCGCCCCCCCCTGCTGCCATCGCCGGAATTCCGCCAGATACACCAGTTCACCGACCTCCTGCCGGGGTTGCAGACACGATGAGCACGAAGGACGCCAGCGAGGACGACGGCGTACGCCTCGACAAGTGGCTATGGGCCGCGCGCCTGTTCAAGACCCGCGCCCTGGCCAAGCAGGCCGTGGAAAGCGGCAAGGTGCAGGCCGAGGGGCAACGCCTCAAGCCCGGCCGCGAGATGAGCGTCGGCATGACGCTGACGGTGCGCCTGGGCTGGGATGAACGCACCCTGGTGGTCACCGGCCTGTCCGAGCAGCGGCGCGGTGCGCCCGAAGCCGCCCAGCTGTATCAGGAAACCGCAGAGAGCATCGCCCGGCGCGAGAATCAGGGCGAGCAGCGGCGTCTGCATGCCTTGCTGCTGCAGCCCCTGGCGAAACCGGACAAGAAGGACCGACGCGCCCGCCAGGCCCTCAAGCAGCGCTCGGACTAGCCTTGGCAACGCGGCCGCCGCGCCTTACCGGGCGTCGCGAATCTTTGGCATAATCCGGCCGCCGCGCCCAGGAACAAGAACTTGACGAGTCAGGAGACCAAGCCAATGCCGAACAGCAGCACGGACATCCGTTCCGGGAACGGGCGCCGTCTCTATCAGAATCTCGGCAACAGCCATCTGATCGAGCTGGCCGTGCAGCGTGGCGAGGGCCGTCTGGCCGACACGGGAGCCCTGGTGGTGGAAACCGGCGCCCGCACCGGTCGCAGTCCGAAGGACCGCTTCATTGTGCGCGAGGCCTCCACGGCGGCGCAGATCGACTGGGGCGACGTCAATCAGCCCTTCGACCCGGCCCAGGCCAATGCCCTCTGGGAGCGCGTGAGCCTCTGGCTGGCCGACAAGGACGTGTTCATGTCGGACCTGCACGTTGGCGCCCATCCGCAGCATTACCAGAGCGTGCGGGTCTGCACCGATGTCGCCTGGCACAGCCTGTTCGCCAGCACTCTGTTCATCCGCCCCGCGAACTACAACCCGCTGCACAAGCCCGTCTGGCAGGTGCTCAGCGCACCGGGCTTCGTCTGCGATCCGGCTCGCGACGGCACGCGCTCCGAAAGCGCCCTGATCATCGATTTCGCCCGCCGCCGCGTGCTGCTGGCCGGCCTGGGCTATGCCGGGGAATTGAAGAAGTCCATGTTCGCCGTGCAGAACTTCCTGCTCCCGGAGCAGGACGTCCTGCCCATGCACTGCGCGGCCAACGTCGGGCGCGGGGGCGATGTGTGCCTGTTCTTCGGCCTGTCGGGCACAGGCAAGACCACGCTGTCGGCCGACCCCGAGCGCCTGTTGATCGGAGACGACGAGCACGGTTGGGGCGAGGGGAGCGTGTTCAATCTGGAAGGTGGCTGCTATGCGAAATGCATCGACCTGAGCCAGAAGAACGAACCCGTGATCTGG
>JALREE010000006.1 GCA_023256835.1 Pseudomonadales bacterium
CGGGTCACCCCCGACCGACGGTGCCGCCGACACCGGCGGCCACCGGTCATCTCGGCCTTGACGATGACGCGGAACCGATATCAGCTGCGGGGTCCGACACGGGCAGCACCGACCTGTTCCAACCAGATGGCGGACCACTTCACCGCCCGCCAGTATTCCTCCAAAGAAGCGTATGAGATGGGGCTTGTGAACGGCGTCGCGCCAGAAGGCGAACTCGATGCGCTGGTCGCGCAAACGACCGACGCCATCTCGCAGAACGCACCGCTCACGATTGCCCTGGCCAAAGCCGCGGCGCGCGAAATCGCCAAACCCGAATCGCTGCAGGACCACAAGAAGCTCGAGGCAATGGCCGAGGCCTGCTTCAACAGCGACGACTTCAAGGAAGGCCGCCGCGCCTTCATGGAAAAGCGCAGGCCGGCGTTCAAGGGACGGTAGTCACCATGGCCAAGCTCCCGCTTTCGCACATCAAGGAGTAGAACACGACGTGACAGCATTCGATCTGGATTTCTTCGTCATCGGCGGCGGCTCCGGTGGCGTGCGCGCCGCGAGAACGGCCGCGGCACTTGGTGCTCGCACGGCACTGGCCGAGGAACGCTATCTGGGCGGCACCTGCGTCAATGTGGGCTGCGTGCCCAAGAAGCTTTTCAGCTATGCCGCGCATTACGCGCGGGATTTCCAGGATGCCAGGGGATATGGCTGGAAGACGAATGCCAATCCCGACTTTGACTGGCAAATCCTGATGCAACGCAAGAATGCAGAGATCAGCCGCCTGAATGGCATTTACGGCAATTTGCTGCGCAATGCCGGCGTGCGCGTCATCGAGGCCCGAGCTCGTGTGCTGGACGCGCACACGGTGGAAGTGGGTGGCGAGATCCTGCGCTGTCGGGAAATTCTGCTTGCCACAGGCGGGTGGCCTTCGCTGCCAGACATCCCCGGGCGCGAGCTTGCCCTGAATTCGAACGACATCTTCGCCTTGCCAAGCCTGCCTGACGCCATCGTGATCGTTGGCGGAGGGTATATTGCCGTGGAGTTTGCGGGCATCTTTGCAGGGCTGGGGGTGAAGACAACACTCGTGCATCGGGGTGCCACGCTGCTGCGCGGCTTTGATGCCGAGATCGCGGCCCATTTCCAGAACGACCTGCGTCAATACGCGGACCTGCGCCTGGAGAACACGGTAAAGGCCTTGCACAGGGCAGGGGAGCAGATTCTGGTCACTCTCGCAGATGGTCACGAGATCGCCACAGCACAGGTCCTGTTCGCCACCGGCAGGCAGCCGAACACGACCGGCCTTGGCCTGGAGGAAGCAGGCGTGCAGCTGGCAGCCAATGGCGCTGTGCTGGTCAATGCGCAGTTCACGACCAATGTGCCCAGCATTCATGCCGTGGGCGATGTGATCGATCGCGTTGCTCTGACACCGGTGGCCCTTGCAGAAGGCCAGATCCTGGCCCATCGCCTGTTTGGCACAGCCACGCGCGAGATGACCTATGACAACATTCCAACCGCCGTTTTCTGTCACCCTGAAATCGCCACAGTGGGTCTGAGTGAAGATCAGGCGCGCGCCAGCGGAGCTGCGATCAAGGTGTTCCGCAGTCGTTTCACCCCGCTGCGTCACACCTTGAGCGGGCGTGCTGAAAAGGCGTTCCTGAAACTGGTTGTCGACGCCGAATCAGACAAGGTCCTGGGGGCGCACATGCTGGGCGAGGGCGCCGCTGAAATCATTCAGGGACTCGCCATCGCCCTGACCATGGGCGCGACCAAGGCCGACTTCGATCGGACACTGGGCATTCATCCAAGCACTGCGGAAGAGTTTGTCACCATGCGAACGCCTTCCTGATCATCGAGGGGACCAGTGTGAGCGGGGACAGTTCGGCAAGACAATTCAAGCTCAAGGTTGAGGGCATGACATGCGCCTCCTGTGCAGGTCGGGTGGAGAGGGCGCTGCGAGCCATGGAGGGTGTCACTTCAGCGAACGTCAATCTGGCCACGGAAACCGCCAGCATCGAGGTGCGCACCAGCACGATAGCCGCTTCCGATCTGGTGCGCGTGGTGGCGAAAGCGGGCTATGGCGCCGCGGTTCCAGGCGAGCAGCCCCTGCAGGATGATGCTGAGCGACACCGTCTGCTGCAACGACGTGAGGCGCGTGCAGTCGCCATCGCCGTCCTGTTGTCCGCGCCGCTCGTACTGCCGATGATTGCCGATCTGGCGGGCTACCATTGGATGCTGTCCGGCTGGCTGCAGTGGGCCTTGGCCACACCCGTGCAATTCTGGCTGGGCGCCCGTTTCTACAGTGCCGGCTGGAAGGCCGTGAAGGCGCGCTCCGGGAACATGGATCTGCTGGTGGCACTGGGCACCACCGCCGGGTATGGCCTGAGCGTTTACGAAGTGCTGCGGTCCTCCGGCTCGGGCATGGGGCATTATTATTTCGAAGCCTCTGCCGTCGTCATTACCCTCGTGCTCACGGGCAAGTGGCTCGAGGGACGCGCCAAGCGACAAACCACAGCCGCCATCCGGGCCCTTCAGTCCCTGCGGCCGCACGTGGCTCTGCTGCGCATTGAGGAACGCGAGGAAACTCGCGCCATCGAGGACGTCAGACCGGGAGACATCGTCATCGTCAAGCCCGGTGAGCAGATTCCGGTCGACGGCCGCATCCTGGAAGGCAGAAGCGACGTCAACGAAGCCATGCTGACAGGCGAAAGCCTGCCAGTACCCAGACAAGCTGGCGACAAGGTCACCGGAGGTGCCATCAATGGGTCGGGCTTGCTGCTGATCGAAACACTGGCCGTCGGCAGCGAAACCACGCTTTCCCGCATCATCCGTCTGGTCGAGGACGCCCAGGCCGCCAAGGCTCCAATCCAGCATCTCGTGGACAAGGTCAGTGCCGTCTTCGTGCCGAGTGTCCTGCTGCTGGCCCTGCTGACGCTCGGCTTCTGGTGGTGGTATGCCGGCGATGTCCAGCAGGCCATCCTCAACGCCGTCTCCGTGCTCGTCATTGCCTGTCCCTGCGCGCTGGGCCTCGCCACCCCCACGGCGATCATGGCAGGGACGGGTGTCGCCGCCAGCCATGGCATTCTGATCAAGGATGCCGAAGCACTCGAATTGATCCACAAGACCGATATCGTTGTCTTCGACAAGACGGGCACCTTGACGCAAGGCAAGCCTGCACTGGTCGCCTGCGTACCGCTTGGAATCGAGCACGACGAACTGCTGCGACTTGCCGCCGGAATGCAGAGAGGCAGCGAGCACCCGCTGGCCAAGGCCATTCTGGATTCGGCGCAGAGCCGAGCTGTGGTACTGCCGCCTGTGACTGATCTGCAAGCGATCCCAGGCCGCGGACTGACCGCCGTGATCAACGGTCGGCGGCTGCATCTGGGCAGCAGCCGCCTGATGCAGGAGTTGGACATCGACATGAGCGCGCTGCAGAGTGAGGCACAGCGCCTGGAACAACAAGGCAACAGCATTTCCTGGCTGGCAGAGACCAGCCCCGGACGACAACTGCTCGGCCTGTTCGCGTTTGGCGATCAGGTCAGGGCTGGCGCCCATGCTGCCGTTCACTTACTGCATTCCCAAGGCATCAGGACAGTCATGTTGACGGGCGACAACGAAGGCAGCGCGCGACACGTCGCTGATCTGCTCGGTATTGATGAGGTTTTCGCCAATGTGCTGCCGGGCGACAAGGCAGGCGTAGTCAGCCAGTTGAAAGCTGCCTCCAGGACGGTGGCCATGATCGGCGATGGCATCAATGATGCCCCGGCGCTCGCCAGCGCGGATATCGGCATTGCGATGGCCACGGGTTCCGATGTCGCCATGCACACGGCCGGCATCACGCTGATGCGTGGCGATCCGCTGCTGATTGGCAGCGCGATCAGCATTTCGCGACGAACCTACAGCAAGATCCGCCAGAACCTGTTCTGGGCCTTCATCTACAATCTTGTGGGGATTCCGCTGGCTGCCGCCGGCCTGCTGAATCCGGTGTTCGCCGGCGCAGCGATGGCATTCAGCAGCGTCAGCGTGGTGAGCAATGCGTTGCTTCTGCGACGCTGGAAGCCGGCAAAAGCTGATGAAGAAAAGGATTAGGAAAGTATTGCAGTAGCTTGTTTTTCAATATTTTACAGGGAATACGTACTGGTTCAGATTACCCACTATTTCCGGTAATAAAGATTACCGGAAATAGTGGGTTTCTTCTGGCTAGACTCGCTTTGCAGCTGCCCTGCTCTCAGTTGGTTCTGGGCGGCGGCGGAGTCCAGTCACAACTCGGGCACTCTGGAGACTTGCCGTGTTCTGCCAGCACGGCAAAGATGAAATCGCGCCAGACGGCATTCGGCTGCCACACGGTGTTCATGTCGCGCTTGGCTTCCTCGACAGGCACATCCTCGTAGATCACGCGGTACAGGAAGCTGAACGCCGTGGCGCGCGCATTGACCTGACAATGCAGCAGCGTCTTCATGTCCGGTTCGCGCTGCATGGCATCTGCGAAGGCATTGAAGTCACGCGCTGTCGGATTGTTGAAATCCACCGGTATGTGCAGGTAATCCAGGCCAAGCTCCTTGATCAGCTGATCCTCTTCAGGAATCGCCGGACCCACGGTGCTGAACGCGATGTAGATCACCCGCTCGTAACCGGCTTCCTTGATCAGCGGCAGCTGCTCACGCGTAGGCTGGCCTGAACTGGAAAACATCGGACTGTATGACTTGTAATTGAGGATATCCCGCACGCTGGGAGAATCCTGGGCCTGCGCACCGACAGAGACTGCACTCAAAGCCACACAGGCACCGAACAGTCCCGCTGTAAGGGCTTTCCAGCCAGCGGTTCGAGGTTTGCTTGTATTTCGCATGACAACTCCTGATTGTTTGAAATCCGACACTGCCGTTCGACACGACGACGCCGAGCGCAGAATAGCGCACAAGCCATCGCTGCAACCAGAGCAAAGCAGCTTTGCATTTGCCTGCACCGCCCCCATAAGATGAAGCACGATGAATCGAATCACTGTCCCCTCCCCGCTGTTCGACACTCTGGAAGAGATGCCCAATCCCTTCCGGCACCCGCGTCGCAGTCTGTCCGGGCTGCTGGAATCGCCGCCGGAGTCAGCGTTGGTCGACTATCAGTTCGCCGCCGAATTTCTCTACAGCTACCGCGGCAGTCCCGATACCTTCTCCACCTACCGCCGTGAGATCGAGCATTTCCTGCAATGGTGCTGGCTGATTGCTCGCAAGGCCGTGGCCGATGTTCAACGCGAAGATATCGAGGCCTATGTGGACTTCGCCCGCAATCCACCAGCCAGCTGGATTGGCGACAAGACGGTGGCACGCTTCGTGACCCAGGAAGGTGAACGGCGCCCGAATCCGCAATGGCGACCTTATGTCAGCACGACCGACGCCCATTCGCTCTCTCAGGCCGCCCTGCAGTCCCTCTTCAGCGTCCTGAGCAGCTATTTCTCGTTCCTGATGCAGGAAAACCAGATTGCCGCCAATCCGGTGGCGCAGATCCGTCAGAAGAGCAAATTCATCCGCAAACACCAGTCGAGTGCACAGACGCGCCGGCTTTCACCATTGCAGTGGTCCTTCGTGATCGAGACGGCACAGTTTCTCGCCGCCACCGATCCGGCCGTGCACGAGCGCACCTTGTTCATCATGAATGCCCTTTATGCGCTCTATCTGCGTATCTCCGAACTGGTGGAAACTCCGCGCTGGATTCCGCAAATGGGGCACTTCCAGCGCGACGTCGAAGGCAACTGGTGGTTTCTCACTGTGGGCAAGGGCAACAAGGAACGGGAAATTTCAGTGAGCGACAGCATGCTGGATGCCCTGCGGCGATACCGCCTGTCGCGAGGTTTGACTCCCCTGCCCCTGCCTGGCGAAGCGACACCGCTGATCCACAAGACACGTGGGAACGGCGGTATCACCAGCACACGCCAGATTCGTGGCATCGTGCAGCATTGTTTCGACGCCGCAGAAGAAAAACTGCGCCGGGACGGTTTTTCCGAAGAAGCCGACCGCCTGGGTGCGGCCACGGTGCACTGGCTGCGACACACTGGCATTTCGGAGGATGTGAAACATCGTCCGCGTGAACACGTTCGTGATGACGCCGGACATGGCTCCAGTGCCATCACCGACCGCTACGTCGATGTGGAGAGAGCCGAGCGCCATGCCAGCGCCAGGCACAAGAAGATTCAGGATTGAGGCAGGAAGGCGGCGGATGCCCGAAGGGCGCAGGCTGCGGCCTGCCTGCCGCTATTTAATGCTGGAAACAAAGCCCTTGCATGGTTTATAACACGGTAACGAAATGCTCAATCACTTGGTGCGCAATGCTATGAAGACATCTGGATCGACTCTGTACCGACACTCAGAAACACGCACGCCCGCCGCGTGCCGAAAGCTGGCAGCGGCCATCAGTCTGATGCTGGCTTTCGGCACCACAGGCGTCTTCGCTCAAGAGCCGGAAATTCTCAATCCTGTGCTGGATGTGAATGCCCTGTTCACCCCGCTGAACTCTGAGGAAGTCTACGGCAACACGGCCGCAGAACTGCTCGCGGAGCTGGAAGAGAAGCATTATTCGCGTGTGCTCTTCGACGATCAGTTCTCCGACAAGGTGTTCGATGCCTACCTGAAGGCTCTCGACGGCCAGCGCCTCTATTTCCTGCAGGAAGACATCGACCAGCTGGCCATCTACAGCACTTCACTGGATGACACGCTCAAGACAGGCAACATCGACCCGGCCTTCGAGATCTACAATCTCTACCACAAGCGACTGCTGGAGCGTCTGGTCTATGCCATCGACCAGGTGGAGAACCACCTGACGTCCTATGACTTCACCCTCGACGAGAGCATCGAGATCGAGCGCGAGGAAGCGCCCTTCGCCTTGACCACTGCCGAACTGGATGAGCTGTGGCGCCTGCGCGTCAAGAACAGCGCCTTGAGCCTGAAACTTGCCAATCTCGAGATTGCCGAGATCCAGGAACGCCTGAGCAAGCGCTACCGCCAGCAGCTGAACCAGGTGCTCAAGACCAACAACCGAGACGTGTTCCAGTCCTATCTGGCCACGGTCGCCAGCACTATCGATCCGCACACCAGCTATTTCTCTCCGCGGGACTCCGAGAACTTCAACATGGGCTTGCGCCTGTCCCTGCAGGGCATCGGGGCTCAGCTGACCACCGAGGACGAGTACACGAAAGTGGTCGAACTCATCAAGGGTGGGCCGGCAGAGCGCGGCAAGGAGCTGAAGGCCGGCGATCGCATCATCGGCATAGCCCAGGGTGTGGATGGCGAGATGAAGGATGTCATCGGCCTGCGACTTGACGACGTCGTGGACCAGATCCGCGGCGAAAAGGGCACAGTGGTGCGGCTGAACGTGATCCCGGCGGAAGCCACGGGTGAAACTCAAGCTCATGTGGTCTCCATCACGCGCGACACCGTGAAGCTGGAAGATCAATCCGCCAAGAAGGAAGTGCTGGAGGTGACTTACAACGAAGGCATCTACAAGGTGGGCATCATCAAGCTGCCGACCTTCTACTTCGATTTCGAGGCGGCTGCTGCGGGTCAAACCGACTACAAGAGCTCCACACGCGACGTGAAGCTGCTGCTGGAAGAACTCAAGGCAGAGGGCGTGGACGCGGTGGTCATGGATCTGCGCGACAATGGCGGCGGCTCCCTGACAGAGGCCAATGACCTCGTGGGTCTGTTCATCGACACGGGCAATACCGTGCAGATCCGCTACTCCGGTCTGCGCAACGGCTTTGTGCGAGCCTACGGCGATGGCAATCCCGAAGTGACCTACGACGGTCCGCTGGGCGTGCTCGTCAACCGCGCCAGTGCCTCCGCTTCAGAGATCTTCGCTGGCGCCATTCAGGACTATCAGCGCGGCATCATCCTGGGAGGTCAGACCTTCGGCAAAGGCACCGTGCAGGAAATCATTCCCATGGACTATGGCCAGGTGAAGCTCACCCGTTCCAAGTTCTATCGCATCTCCGGCGCCAGCACCCAGCATCGTGGCGTGGTACCCGACATCCTGTTCCCGGATCGCTACCAGGCCATCAATGAGATGGGTGAAAGCAATCTGGATGGTGCGCTGCCCTGGGATACCGTGCGTCCAGTGGAGTACAACACCTACTTCCCGATCAAGGACATCCTGACGGATCTACAGGTCAAGCATGACGAACGTGTCGCGGATGACCCGGACTTCATCTATCTGGCCGAGCAGATCGAACGCTCACGCGAGATGCGCGAGCGCACCCTGCTTTCCTTGAACGAAGCCACCGTTCGCAAGGAACGTGATGACAATCGCCTGGCAGAGTTCAACGCCAACAATATGCGTCTCTTCCTGAAGGGCCTGCCGATGGAGGAATGGACCGAACCGACTGAGGAAGAACTCGATCCCGATGCGGTGGCCGCCATCACTCCCGAGGAAACGGACGAAGAGGAGGAAAATCAGGAAGACGACCCCTTGCTGGTGGAAAGCAGCTACATCCTGATCGACATGGCGCAGATGCTGGGCAGCCCGATGACAGCCGACGCCGTCAACACCACTGGCAATCTGAACGCCTCCAACCTCTGAGCGCGGCGCGCGGCGCCCGCCAACAAAAAGGCCCTCTTCGTGAGGGCCTTTTTCATTCCATGATGGGCACGCGCCTCAGGTGCCGAGACGGTAGCGCAGCTTGATCACCAACTCACTGCCCAGGGGGTTCTCCCAGGAATTGTCGAACAATTCATCGAAAGCCATCAGAGCGCTGCGACGATTGTCGCCCTTGGTGTACACGATGAACAGGTCTGACAAGGGCGCGATCTGCCAGCGATAACGCAATTGGAAGTTGAGCTGGGACAGCCCGAAGCTGTCCGAGGGACCCGCTGGCTTGCTCGCGAGCTTCACCAGGTCGCGATTCTTGGTGGGGAGATGCGAGGGCAATATGTAGAATTCGTCTTCCTCAGCCTCGATTCCCACCCACTGCAGCGCCATGCTCAGCTGCTGACGCGCCGTCAGGAAGTAATCCATGCTCATGTCGAAGCGCCATTGATCGGCCTGGAAAGTCGTGAAGTTCTGGCGTTCCTGATGCAGCAGCCAGCCGTCGCGGTCGTCGTAGCTGATCTCGGTGTTCAGCGCGATATTGTCACGCGGCCGCCAGTTGATCCCTGCGTTCACGCCCTTGCTGTTGCCCCCTTCAAACTCACCGGAGGTGTTCATGCCAACGGTATAGCTGATTGTCCTGGCCGTGTTGGTCTGATAGCTGATGTTGAAGTTGTTGCGTTCGGCAGTGGCGAAGGTGCCATTGCCGAAGCTGTTCTGGTCATCGTAGCGCTTGGGGAAATGCTGCAAGCCCACATTGATACGGGCCAGATTGTTCAACGTGATATTGGCCGCCAGCACCGGGAAGGCATTGTTCGTGCGATCGCCCGCCGCGTTTTCCTCGTAACGCAGGAACGGGTTGAAACGGAAGTTGCGCACCAGCTTCAGATCGGACTTCACCCATTCGAAGCGGTACCACAGTTCGCGCGAGTCGTTGCGCTCCTGAAAACCGAAATCGTTGACGTGGAACTTTTCGTCCAGATACGTCATCTGCAGGGTGTGACGCAGGCCCTGACGCGGGGTGTAGACGATGTCGGCGAACGCGCCCTTGCCTTGACCGCGTTCGTCCGTGTCCGTGGAGATGATTTGGCCGTCGACGTTCCAGCGGCCACCTGTCATCAGGTAGTGAAAATCGACAGCGTGCACCTCGGCATCGGACTCCGGATGCTGCACCAGCGAGCCCATGTAACCGAGACCTCGGTAAGCTGCGCCGACGCTGTCTTCATAGATCATGCGGAAGGTGCCGAAATCACGTCCGTCCTGCGAGAAGCGACGCCCTGCGGCAGCGAACTCACTCTCGTCTTCCACGGCCGTCATCACGCCATAGCGAACGGCACCAACCTGCCCTGTCATCTTCACCGCCCCCAGCAGATCGGCCGGACGGATTCGCTCTCGCGTCGACAGTGTCACGCCAGCCGGCAACTGCGGCGCGCGCGGTCTCGCGCCAATACGACGGGTGTTGACGATGGAGAGGCGCTTGCCGTTGGCACCCGTGGACCGCGGCGTCGTGTTGAAGATTTCCTGGCCTTCCTGGAAGAACAAGCGCTTCTCCGGAAAGAAGGTTTCGTTGGCTGTGAGATTGACGACGACATTGTCGGACTCGGTCGAGCCGAAGTCGGGATTGACGGCGGCTGTCATCTGGAAATTGCTTGACGGCCTCCAGAACACATCGAACCCCGCCTTGTAGCGCGTGTCGCTGTCGATCTCATCGAAGGTGGAAGACGCATAGGGAAACACACTCCACTGCTGTCTGACGTCGACGCCTTCCAGTTGCAGATGCGGCAGATTGCTCATGAAGATCGAGTCGGACTCGGGAATCGGCGGCCAGGCCCAGGTCTGGTTCAGATGGGCGACCTTGCGCTCGGTGTACACACCGATCTGGCGCACGCCATCCTCGCGCGGCATGGCCATCTGACCCCAGGGCACGAAGAATTCGGCAGACCATCCAGTGGCCGTTTGTGCAGTGGCACCGTACCAGGCACCATCCCACTGCGTGGAGTATTGTCGCTCCGGCAGAATGGTGCCGTCGGCTTGATTGTCGCCGAGCGCGAGCGTCATCCAGTACCCGAACAGCCCTTGCCCGGAAGTGTCCAGTGTCATCGACACCGTGTCGCGATTGATGGCCAGATTGTCGCGCGTGCTGATGCGTTGCACGATGCTGTCTGCTGGCTGTTCCATGTCGAAGGAGACGTACAGCCCGCGCTCGGTGTAAAAGAAACGCACTCGTGTGGCATGCTGCACCTCTGCCAGCGTGTCCGGGTCGATCACGCGCATCTGATTGATGGGCTCGATGCGGCCCCACGCAGACTCATCGAGTCGACCATCGACGTCGACGTTGGCGACATCATGATCCAGCTGCTGCAGAGTGATGTTCTGCTGACCGTTCAAATTGACCTGTACAGCACTGGCGGTGGCGGGAGCATTCTGAGCGTTGAGGGCGGTGGAACTGGTCAGGCAGGCAATGACAGCCGGAATAGCAGTACGATAGTTCAAACGCGTCACCTTTTATGTTCTTGTTGCAAACGCTGAGCGGAGGCTATCTCAGCAGGGAAAGAACGAAGCATAAACGGCGAAATTTTCGGCGTCCACCAAAGTGACCTATTGTCACACTCCGACTGTCAAGGCAGCGCAGGGCAGACATCCCCCAGATAGCCGCCCCCGCCGCAGTAATTCAGATGCTGCAACTGGATGTGCAATCCATCAGGGTCGGAAAAATACAGCTCGGGCGTCCCACCCTCGGCACCACCCCGATTGGGCATGCGCATGCTGACCCAGTGCGACCAAGGCGGCGTGACCGAAGGCTCGGCACGCGCACTCAGACCAAACTGCGTGAGCGTTGCAAGGATGCGCTCGACATCGAAATTTTCCACACTGAGGCTCACATGATCGATGCGTGCTGGTGACTGTGGCGCCTGCTCGCTTGCACCGCCAACGAACATCAGGAATTGACGACCATCTCCAACAGCGATGGTGGGCATGGTAGGGCCTTGATAGGACTGATAGCGCAGACCGAAAAGATCCAGGTAGAACTGGTTGGCCGCTGGGGCATTGCCCATGTAATTGGTGAAATGATTGATGTCGTTCAGTTGCAGCAGCCCGGCCGTGGAAGCTGGCTCCAGTGTGGTGCAGCCACCGTCGACACCACACCATGTCGGTGCACACAGCTGCAGCAGCAGACCTTCACGGTCCGCGAGGAAGACGCCAGCCTCAGGAGAGGCTGCACGCCAATACTGCAAGGCGGCACTCAGCAATTCGTCGGACATTGCTGGCACTGCACGTTCACGCAACCCCCGTGCTTGCAGGGACTCGGCGATCGCCTGCACCGACAGGTCCGGAACACTCAGCCCAATATGCGCGATTCCGGGCGTCTCGCCAGGTTGACATTCCTGCAGCGTCAGGAATTGAGGTCCCGCTCCGATGCGCAGACTGACTGCTCCCGCAAGACGTGTCAGCACTGGCATCCCGAACAAGGTCTGATAGAAATTCAAGGAACGCGCGAGGTCTGTCACTCGCAATGTGAAACAGTGCAGCTTGCTGACGCGAATGGCCGGCAATGCGGACTGCGCCTGCAGACGCAATGACAGGGGACTGAGTGCCAAAAGGCAGAGCAATTGTCGGCGCCGAGGGCTGAATGGAGCAGAGAAATCGGCAGGCTGGCTGGTGTATTCGAGTGTTCTTTTCATTATCATCCCCTCGCAATGGAATCGACAGATTCTGCAACACAGGCGGCCAGACTATAGCGTGCCGCCACACGCTCACACAATGGACTGGCGTGCAGCGCATTCGTCTCAACCCTTCATTTATCCGGACTTCATCATGCATCTTCTTCGTCATTCGTTCTGGCGCGCCGCCACCATTCGCGCCCTTGCCGCTGGCAGTTTCTTCAGTTTCTGCGCTCTGGCGCAAGCGCAGACCACGCTCATCACGGATGTGAATGGCTATACCGTGAATGCGAACCGCGAACTGGTCCGCTTCCACGCGCTGCAGTTCACTGGCAGCACCATAGATCGCGTGTACACGGCAAGCGAAACACTGCCCCAAAGCCAGGACATCACGGTGATTGATGGTGAAGGCAGGACACTGCTTCCGGGCTTGATCGATGCCCACGGCCATATCCTGAGTTACGGCCTGAGCCTGCTGCGCGTCGACCTCACCGGCACCCGCTCCGAGCAGGAAGCCGTCGAGCGCATTCGTGCCTTTCAACAGGCGAATGGCAACCTCGAATGGATTCAGGGGCGAGGCTGGAATCAGGTACTGTGGGACAGCAATGAATTCCCTTCTGCTGCAAGCCTGGACGAATATTTCGGTGACACGCCAGTGTGGCTCAGTCGAGTGGATGGTCATGCAGGCTGGGCCAACTCTGCCGCCATGGAGCTGGCGGGGGTCAACGCGGCAACCGTCGACCCGGCAGGCGGGCAGATCATTCGCGATGCGGAAGGCCGCCCCACTGGCACCTTCGTGGACAATGCCATGGATCTCATCACCGCCAATATTCCCGCGCTGAGCCTGGATGAACAGGTCTTTGCCCTGCGTCGAGCGCTGTACGCGCTGAGCGCCCAGGGGCTGACCAGCGTGCACGATGCGGGCGTGTCGGCACGCACGGTGGAAGCCTACAAGCGCCTGCTGGAGGAAGGTCCGCTGCCCGTGCGCGTGAATGTCATGCTCGGCGCCGGCGATCCGCAACTGCCGGAGCTGCTGGCTGCCGGACACTTCGCGAGCCCGGACGGCACGCTGACCATCAACAGCATCAAGATCTCCGCCGACGGTGCGCTGGGCAGTCGCGGGGCAGCACTGATCCAGGATTACAGCGACATGCCTGGCCACCGCGGCCTCTTGCTGCTGGAACCGGAGGAGCTGTACGCCACCATGGAGCTGGCGATGAAGGCGAACTTCCAGGTCAATATCCACGCCATCGGCGACAACGCCAACATGATCGTGCTCGACCACTTCGCCGCGCTGATACCCGCCACGGGCACACGAGACAGACGCCATCGCGTGGAACACGCCCAGGTGCTGCGCTACGACGATATCCTGCGTTTTGCACAATTGGGCGTGATTCCGTCCATGCAGTCCACGCACGCCACCAGCGACAAGAACATGGCCCAGGACAGACTAGGCGAGATCCGCATCCAGGGCGCCTATGCCTGGCGCAAGCTGCTGGACGCGGGCACGATCATTGCCAATGGCTCGGATTTCCCGGTCGAGTCCCCGAATCCCTTCTACGGCCTGCATGCCGCCATCACGCGTCAGGATCACGAGAATCAACCGCCGGGCGGCTGGTTTCCCGAAGAGCGCATGACCGCGGTGGAGGCACTGGCCAGCTTCACCATGGACGCTGCCTACGCCGGGCATCAGGAACAGTTGCTGGGCACGCTGGAACCGGGCAAGGCCGCTGACTTCATCCTCATCGACCAGGACATCTTCGCCGACGAGCCCAGCGAAATCTGGAAGGCCACCGTGGCTCAGACCTGGGTGAACGGACAGCGCATCGTCGCTCCTTGATCGCGAGGATCACTCCCCTGCGGCGCGGTGTTCGAGCAAGAGTCCGACACTGCGCTCAGGGATTTCGCGCAGAGCCGCTTCGCGTTCCGTCATATGCTTGAGATGCAGATCGAGAAAGGCCGTCACATAGTGCGCCAGGATGTTGTTGCTGCGCACGCTGTCCCACACCGCATCGGCATAGTGTCCGGCGCCTGACTTGTCTGCTGTCGCGAGGATCTCCTGCGGCAGTGGTATGGGCGCTGCCACACTGTGGCCGCCATTCACGAAGCTCAGCAGAGTCCGCTCGGCTCCCGTCGTGTTCTCGAAGATCGCTCGCGTACCGTTCTCGTAGCCAGCGGTAGCGTCCACCGTACCGGCAACGAACAGCACTGGCAGATGGATGGCACGCAGGGTCTCCGGAGTGAAATATCCTGAGTTCATGCCCCATGGCGCAATCGCGACACCGGCCTTGATACGCGCATCCAGACCTTGTCGATACGCGGGACTGGCGTCGGTGTGCTCGCGCAACAGGCCCAGCGGTGGCGCGCCATTGGCTTCGATCATGGCTTCGCTGTAAGAGGCCCCCAGATTGTTGAGCAATCCATAGCCCCCCATGGAGAAGCCGATCAATCCTGTATTGTCGGCATCAACGATGCCTTGCAGAAAACTACCGTCCGTCTGACCGGCCGTCGCCAGCGCCTGCAGCACGAAACGTTGATCCAGAGCGCGGTTGTACAAAGTGCTGGCAAAAGCCTGCTGGTTCCGGTACGTGCTGTCCGTGTGATCGATGGAAGCCACGACATAGCCCTTGCTGGCAAGGTTTTCGCCAAGATGGCTCATCAGATAGCGATTGCCGGGGTAACCATGGGAAAGAATGACCAGCGGAAACGAACCCCGACCTTGCAGTGGTTCGACGTCGCGCGCGGCAGCACCGTGCAGGCGGGCCATGACCTCCAGATTGCGGGTTTCCGTGAGGTATTGCGTGCCTGCACCGTCCTGCTGGGCAACGGCCGGGTACCAGACTTCGACCGTCAGGCGGCGCTCATCCCGCACCACACTGCCGCGCTCGATCGTGCCGAGCACATCGACCCGTTCCGGATCACTCAGCTCCAGGGTCTGCACGCCCACACTGAATGGACCTGGAAGCGCCAGCGGCGGCGCATCATGCCGAACCAGATCGATGCGGTTCGGCAGCACAGTCCCCTGCTCGGCTCCGAAGGCGCTCATCGTGAGAGCCCAGAAAAGAAATGCGGCAGTGCGTGTTCGTTTCATGCGTTCTCCTGCGGGACAAATGAAACGCCCCGAATCAGTGAACTGATTCGGGGCGCGGACTGACTGGAGCAATCTTCAGATCAGGGCAGTGCGTAGACCACCAGCTGTGCCGGAGTGCTGCGACCACCCACGAACAGGCCAAGGTACTGCTTGCCTGCGTGTTCGTAGGTGAAGGGCAGACCGGTCTGATTGTCGGGCAGTTCCATCAGATGCACGAGATCACCGGTTTCCTTGTTGAAGGCACGCATTCTCGGCAGGGCATCGGCAGTGCCGATGCCCTCTGCCACAAACAGCAGGGACTTGGTCAACAGAACGCCCGAGCGCGTCGGAATACCGGTAGCCGGCAGATCGACACCCTGCAGCAACGGATGGTTCGCAATTCGCTCCGGGGTATCGGCATTGGGGATCCACCACAGATGCTCGCCCGAGTTCATGTCGATGGCAGTCACGCGACCATAGGGCGGCTTGACCACTTCGAGGCCTTCGATACGCGGAATGCGCACACCGGTACCCTGACTGAAATCGATGTCCGAGGCCGGGTTCTTGGCCAGGGAAAGCGACTGCAGCTGCGTGCGGGACGGAATGTACAGGATGCCGGTTTCCGGATCGATCGCGGAACCTTCCCAGTTCGCGCCACCCGTGGAGGAAGGCAGACTCAGCAGGCCACGCGTGCCATCAGGCGCATCGGAAGTCGAAGGTGGCGTGTACAGATTCGGACTCAGGCGGAAGCCGGCAATGGCTTCCAGCGCCTTGGCACGCAGTTCCGGCGTGAAATCGATCAGATCGTCCTCTGTGAAGCCCTGACGGTCGAACGGTGCCGGACGTGTCGGGAACGGCTGGGTCAGGGAGTACCACTCGCCTGGCACGTCGCCGGCAGGCACTGGCCGTTCTTCGATCGGCCAGATTGGCTCGCCGGTCTCACGGTCGAAAGCATAGACGAAGGACTGCTTGGTCACGGACATGACGACCTTGCGGCCATTGGGCAGATCGATCAGCACCGGCGCAGCAGGAACGTCCCAGTCCCAGATGTCGTGGTGGATGAACTGATAATGCCAGACGCGCTCCCCTGTCTTGATATCCAAGGCCACGAGGCTGCTGGAGAACAGGTTGGAGCCGGGGCGATCGCCACCGTAATAGTCGCCGGTCGGGTCTTCCACGGGCAGGTAGACATGACCCAGCTCCGGATCCCCTGACATGGGTGCCCACACCCCGGCATTGCCCGTGTACTCGGCGCTGTTCTCAAGCCAGGATTCCGCACCGAATTCATTGGGCTCAGGGATGGTGTGGAAGGTCCACAGCAACTCGCCTGTGTGGACGTCGAAGCCACGGATATCGCCTTTCACATTGGACTTGGAGCGCGGACGGCCACCTGTGGCATGAGCCGCACCCACGACTATGACGTCGTTCATGACGAAAGGAGGCGCTGAGGCGCCGATATCGATGTTGTCAAAGCGCTCATCTTCGGCATTGCGCAGGCCGACCATCAGGTCAACGATGCCGTTCTCGCCAAACTCGGGATCCGGGACTCCGGTCTCGGCATCCAGCGCCACCAGATGATAGCCCGGGGTGATGTCAAAGATGCGCTTCTTCTCGCCATGATTCCAATAAGCCACACCTCGCCCTGCACCCTTGCGCGGCGCGTTGTCGAAGCGTGTGCCTTCGTTCGGGCGCCAAAGCCACAGCACTTCGCCGGTAGTGGCATCCAGCGCCACCACATTGCGGGTCACACCGACGTTTGCATAGAGAATACCGTCGATCTCGAGGGGGGTTGAAGGATTGGTGAAGTCCGTAGTGGGGCCGAAATTCTGCGTGGTGAAGCGCCAGGCAATCTGCAGGTTGGCCACGTTGTCCGCATTGATCTGATCGAGAGGGGAATAACGCTGGGAGAATTCATTGCCGTGATAAACGGGCCAATCCCCGTTGTCCACGCTGGTACCCGTCTGACTCAAAGCCAGCGGTGCACAGGCAATTGCGCTGGCCGTGACAATGACTCGTGATACAACCTTTAATGCCGTACTCATCTTGGACGCTCCTGATAAGGCTTGATTTTTGTTATTAGCGATACAGCTGCTGCCTGCCCGGGGAGACTAACGTATTGAGGCTCGGAATTCAAAAGCCATGTGCTGTTCGCGCAAGGACAGCGGCAGAAAACGGTATTCAGGGGATTTGCAGATGGTCGAGCCGAGAGAACAAGCGTGTGGCGGAGGGGGAGAAAACCAAAACCTAACTCAACCGCTTGTTTTCTAAGGCATCAGAATGGCAGAGCCCTTAATTTGAAAGGCTTTAGTAAAAATACTTGTCTTATCCTGTCTCACCCAATACTATCCAATAACACTGCTTATGATAGGTATAAAGGCGGGTACATTTTAGCGTCAGAGTTAGAATTACACATCTAACAAAAGGGGTATCAGCATGCCGAAGAAAGCTCAGGAACTCAGCGCGATCGAGGTTAAACGCCTGACACACGCGATTAGCGCAGACGGCGAACACTATAACGCCCTTCACCCCGTTGGTGGAGTTGCTGGCCTACTACTGCAAGTTACCCCTTCTGGCGCAAAGTCTTGGATTTATCGCACTGCCTTCGGAGTCATGCTTGACTCAAATGGAGAGGTAAAGCGGGATAAAAAAGGCATCCCTGTACCAAGGCGCTTAAATATTGGCCTTGGTGGCTTTCCTGATGTCACATTGGCGCAAGCCAGAGATAAGGCACGAGAGAACAAAGCGCTGATAGATCAAGGTATCAATCCGTTAGAACAAAAAAGAGCTGTGAAGCGCGCGATTGTCGCAGCCCAGTTGTCAACCGTTACCTTCAGTAAGGCCGCGCATGACTTTATAGCCATGAAGGAAAAGGAATTCAGGAACCCGCGTCAGTCAGCTCAGTGGACAAGTAGCCTTAACGAATATGCCATGCCCCATATCGGTGACGTACCTGTGCGTGAAATTAGCCTGAGCCATATCAAGGCAGTACTGGACCCCATCTGGCACACAAAGACACCCACCGCAAAAAACATTCAAGGCAGGTTGGAAAACATCCTTGGATGGTGCGCGATTCATGGCTACCGTGGTGAGGAAAACCCCGCCCGATGGAGAGGCTATCTCGACAAGGTATACCCTGCCCCAAGTAAGACACACAAAAAGGGCCACCATACTGCACTGTCATACAAAGACTTGCCCGCCTTCATGCGGGATCTAAAACAGCGCTCAGGTTCAGCAGCCTGCGCGATGGAATTTTTAATCCTTACTGCCAGTCGCACCAATGAGGTTATAGGCGATAAGCGAATAGGCAAGCCCGGTATTACTTGGCAGGAAATCGACTTTGAAAAGAAAGTCTGGACAGTACCTGCAGACCGGATGAAATCGGGCAAGGCTCACCGCGTACCATTGACCCCCGGTATGATTGACTTGCTGGAGTCTATCGGAAAAGGAAGCCCGTCGGAGCATGTGTTCAGCAACCCCAAAGGTGGTATTCCGTCTAACAACTTTCTTACCTCAGTGCTGAAGCGGATGGACGTTGACGTTACCGCACATGGTTTTCGTAGCAGTTTTAAGGATTGGGCTCGCGAGAGCACAGCCTACGCTGATGAAGTGTCTGAGCTTGCACTTGCCCACGTAAACGATGACGCAACGCGCGCCGCCTACGCCCGATCTGAGCTTATCGACAAGCGCCGTCTACTGATGCAGGACTGGGAACAATTCTGTTACCACGGCCCGCAGGCGCACACCGGGAATGTTGTTAGTATCGGAAATGGCAAAGCATGAACGGGTTTTTGGTCATGTATTATCGAATAATCGCCGATCCGGAGAATCCATAAAAATCAGTGAGATTTGGCTCTAATTGAAGGCTTTGATTTAAGTCCATTTCTGGCTGGGGTGATTAAGTTGGCGTGTTTGCGGCAGCTATAAAAAGAGCGCATTTAAGCATGATAGATAAATATCGTTCGGCTCTTAGCGGTGCCGAGGCATACAGCCAATCAAAAACAGAGAATCTATTCAGACTGGTTGGCATAAGAAATTTTATTTGCTATTGTTTGAGACATATCGCAGTCGATCGAGAATCATGTAGCTAAAAAGCTGTAGTTGCCTTTAGTCAACACTGCCAAGAAACATGATAACCGATCGATGGTCCCTGGAGGACGCGCGCCAAGTCCCAAGAGGACGGCATCAAAGCCCAGCTTTGTTCCGTCCTCTTTTTGCTTATTAAGGACTGACAGGCTGGAAAAACACCCAAATATGGAGTTTTTCCTAAATGAATGTAAACGTACCAACTAAGCGCAATAAGAATCCAAAAACCCAACCGTCCATCTA
>JALREE010000025.1 GCA_023256835.1 Pseudomonadales bacterium
GTGGCGGTCCAGCGCGTTGGCGGAGAGGTTCAGGGTGCCATCGGCGAACCACTTGATCCCGAAATCGGCTTCGTGAAAGCTGGTTTCCTTGACCTTGGTGAAGCGCTTGATCCAGTCGATCCGCTTGGCCTCGTCACGCCAGAAACCTTCCGGGTCTTCGACCGAACGGCGATACATCTCCTGATAGCGTGCATCGTTGACCAGCGCCGTATCGGCCCATTCCGCCGGTACCGGATAGATCGCTTCGCCCATCCTGGGTTCCTCCTCCATATGATTCCCGGCCATCATGGCCTTTGGGCGTTTCCTAGCCAATGGCGAACAGCGATGCGAGCATAGACAAAGGTCGTAGCCCTACGACCTAGATCGCTCTGCATTACTGCATCGGCAAGCGGCACTCTCCAACGATCCCGGGAATCGACAACGGGGTTTGAGGAGAGGGCAAATGACGAAAACAGGGGGTATACGGATTTAATGGTTGATGGGGCACCTTTACCCCACCAACCTGATACCATTATCAGATGGTTGATAGATCGACTCCGTAGTTGAGTTCCTCTGCGAAGTCCGGCAGTCCGTAACCGATGGTTTTCTTGTAGAAAGGAGAGACCTTCGCAGTCGGTGCCTTCTTCTTGTGCTTCGTGGTGTAGAGCATTCGTGCCCGCATCACCTCGAAGGAGTAACCGCGCCCTTCACGGTTCTTGTCCTTGGCCAGTCGGTTGATGGACTCCGTGTAAGCGTTGGTGACGGGCATGTCCGTCTCGAAGTAGGTCATGGTCTCTTCGCGCCAGTTTCCCACTGCCCTGACCAGATCGCTCCAGACTTCCTTTTGGCCCTTCGGGATGGTGGCTATCCACTCGTCCAGGGCGGCTTCTGCCTGGAGCCGTGTGGTGGCGTCCCAGATGCCGTAGAAGCGCTCCTTGTGCTCGTAGGCGGCCAGCAGTTGCGGGAACGCGCCTGTCCAGGTCTCCATGATGAGGCGCTCCCGGTCTGAGACTTCGTGAGCGCGTTTCAGCAGGATTTTCCGGTCTCCCTTGAGAGTCCGGCTCTGGGACGGTTTCAGCTCCTTTCTGAGGCCCTTGCGCACTCTCTCTAGGGCATCGTTGGCCATGCGCACCACATGGAACTTATCGACCACGATACGGGCCTGGGGCAGCACAGCCTTGACCGCTGCCCGGTAGGGGTTCCACATGTCCATGCTGACGATCTCGACCTTCTGCCGGTCTTTCAGCTTCATCAGGTAGTTGGTCACCACGTCCTGGCGGCGGGTGGCCAGCAGGTCGAGCAGGGTTCGCTCCTCAATGTTGGTCAGAATGCAGCGGTAGCGCTTGTTCAGGTATAGCTCGTCAATGCCCAGGATGCGGGGCGTCTCGAAGCGGTGCCAGCGCCCCAGGAACTCGGCGCGGGCGTTGAAGATGTCGCGCACCGTCTTCTCGTCCAGGCCGGTCTGTGCCGCCACAAAGGTGTAGGGGTGGTTGAAGGATTCCTTCTCCACGTACTCATGCAGCCGCAGTGTCATACGGAATCCGTCCACCATCTCCGGTAGCTGGGGCCTGAATGTTGTCTTGCAGGCCCGGCAGGTGTATCGGCGGCGGACCACCCAGAGAGTGACCCGCTTGCCGTGGATGGGCAGATCACGATAGGGAACGTCACGCTTGCCGAACCGCACGAACTCACCCTGCACGCCGCACCCCTCGCAGGCTACTGGTGTAGGTGCTTCAAGCCGAAAATGTATGTCTTCATTCTGCTCATCAGAATCCACCAACTGGTACCCAGGAAGGCTTAACGAATTAATCATCTCCCGCCTTGATCAGAAAAACAGGTAGGTGGCGTAACCGGCAATCATCGCCATAGCAAAAATGACTGCTAAAAACGCCGCTAAAAGCTTCAGCGTGAACAAAGAGCGCAACAGAATGAGCTCAGTCAGGCTGGCTCCGGCACTGCCGATGATCAACGCTAGCACCGTCCCGGCACCCACGCCTTTGGCCATCAGAGCCGCTGCCAGAGGTATGACGGCTTCAGCGCGAATATACAACGGCACGCCGATGACAGCGGCAACTGGAATGGCAAAGGGATTATCTGGGCCTGCATACTGCTCCAATAAGTCAGTGGGCATGAAACCATAGATCACGCTGCCAATCGCAATACCGATGAGCAGGTAGGTAGTGTCCTCATGAGTGGTGTAAATCTTCACGGTGGGGTGGCGGCCACCGTGGGTCTCCGTAAACTGGAGGTTACGACACCTTCACCAATCACGGAGAGACACCACGATGACCGAGGACAGGATGGCATTGATTGAGCTGGCTGAAAAGCATGCGGACGGTGATTTACTGAGGGAGCTGGGCGAACTGGTCCTGCAGCGACTGATGGATGCAGAGGCGGAGCAGCGTTGCGGCGCCGGCCGACATGAACGCAGTGAGGGCCGGGTCAACCAGCGCAACGGCTATCGCGAGCGCACACTGGAGACACGATTGGGAACGATGGACCTGCGAATTCCGAAGCTGCGCACGGGCAGTTACCTGCCGAGCTTCCTGGAGCCCCGGAAGGCCTCGGAGCAGGCGTTGGTGGCTGTTGTGCAGGAGGCGTATGTGAAGGGGATATCGACCCGCAAGGTCGATGATCTGGTGCAGGCGATGGGTATGAGCGGCATCTCCAAGAGCCAGGTATCGCGACTGTGCGAGGAACTGGACGAGCGCGTCGAGGCTTTCCTGAATCGCCCGCTGGAGGGCCCATGGGCCTACGTCTGGCTGGATGCGACCTATCTAAAATCGCGCGAGCGTGGCGCTGTCAGCAGCCAAGCGGTGGTTGTTGCCGTTGGCGTCAGCAGCGAAGGTCGCCGGGAAACCTTGGGCATGGCTGTGGGTCCGGCCGAGACTGAAGCCTTCTGGACCGAGTTCCTACGCAGCCTGGTGCGCCGTGGCCTGTCAGGCGTGCGACTGGTGGTCTCGGATGCCCACGAGGGCCTGAAGCAGGCGATTGCCAAGGTCATAGGAGCTACCTGGCAACGCTGCCGGGTGCACTTCATGCGCAATGCGCTGGCCCATGTCCCGCGCAAGCAGCACTCCATGGTGGCCGCCGTGATCCGCACGGCCTTCGTGCAGGAGAACCAGCAGGAGGCACGCCAGCAGTGGCGAGAAACCGCTGACAAGCTGCGAGAGCGCTTCGCCAAGGTAGCGGAGCTCATGGACAGCGCCGAGGACGACGTGCTTGCCTTCATGAGCTTCCCGAAAGAGCACTGGCCTCAGCTGGCATCGACGAATTCCCTGGAGCGATTGAACAAGGAAATCAAACGCCGCTCGCGGGTGGTGGGTATCTTCCCGAACAACGCTGCCATCATGCGGCTCGTGGGAACGCTACTCGCTGAGCAAACAGATGAATGGCAGGTGACACGCCGCTACATGAGCCAAGAGACGTTGGCGCGCGTGCTGAGCAAGGAAGACCAGGCCAACCTACTGCCACAGTCTGAGGCCGCCTGAAGCAATGAAACTGGAGACCGGAATTACACCACTTGACGGGACACTACCACTCCTGTACTCTCCATAGTATGTGCTTCGTTTAAGACGGGGCGACATGTAAAGCAACCGTAGCTTCAAAAACAATATTAAACTTTTGAGTCAAGCGCTGAGACGCGAGGTGAAATATGAATGCAATTACTAATGTCGTTGGTCAGTCACTGGAAGATGGTGCTCGAGTCGCTCGCCTGAAGAAAGCTGTCGACGAGGCTACCTACGGTGGCTGCATCGAGCGCGCAGTGCTTTGGTCAGAGTATTACATGGATGAGGCCAACGATGGGAAATCTACGGCCGTTCAGATAGCTGAAGCGACACGCCACGTCCTGGCCAACAAAACGGTGAAAATCTATCCTGACGAGCTGATTGTTGGCAACTTCACCGCCAAACGGGTCGCCGGCATCTGTTATCCGGAGTTGGGCGGTCTGGGCATAATGATTGGTGTCGACAAACTACCCACCCGCAAGGTCAATCCTCTCGAGATCAGCGAAGACGAGCAGGCAAAACTCCAGTCATATATTCCGTTCTGGATGGACAAGAATATGGTTTATCTTGCCTTTGACGGGCAGGAAGAGCAGATGCGCTTTGTTAAGGAGCAGACTGAAGCACTGCAGTACCAATTGTATGAGGCTGGTGGTATTGCTCACCTGGCACCCGGCTACGAGAAAGTGATCAAACTGGGTGCCGAGGGCATCATCGCCGAGGTGGAGGCCTTCGAGGCACAAACCAACGATCCCTCCAAGCTGGACTTCTACCAGTCTGTGAAAATCTCAATGAATGCGCTGGCAGAGTTTGGTGACCGCTATGCGACCGAGGCGCGTAGGCTGGCAGAGGCTGAAGCGGACCCTCAGCGGAAACTTGATCTAGAGCGGATTGCGGAGGTCTGCGCTCGCGTACCACGTTATGGCGCAACCAGTTTCTATGAAGCGGTCCAATCAATGACCCTCACCCACATCGCCATTTTCCAGGAGACAATAGGTGAAACCACCTGTCCGGGCCGCGTGGACCAATTCCTGAATTCCTACTATGAAGAGGATTTGGCGGCTGGACGTATTTCAAGACAAGAGGCGAAAGATATTCTGGGAGCTTTCTGCGTAAAGCTATGCGAAACCATCCCCATGTACTCCGACGCGCTGACCAGCATGCTCGGTGGATTGACCAGCTGGGAGGTAGTGACCATCGGTGGTCAGGACTCCGAGGGCAACGATGCGACCAATGAACTGAGTTTCATTTTGTTGGAGCTCGCCGATGAGTTGCGCATGCGCCAGCCCAACTTCCACGTCCGTCTCCACGAGAACACACCCAAGGCATTCTACGATGAGGTCATCCGGGTGAACTTCGGCCCGGGTTCGGCGCCCGCCATGTATAACGACGAGACCATCATCGAGTCCATGATGAATGTCGGTTATTCCCTGGAGGATGCCAGGGACTATGTCGCCATCGGCTGTGTTGAGCCCACGGCGCCGGGCAAGACCCTGGGTTCCACCGACGCCGGGATGTACAACATGGCCCTGGCCCTGGAAATGGCGCTCAACGAGGGGTGCCAGTTTGGTTCTGACCGACAGATCGGTGTCAAGACACCCCCGGTCTCCAGCATGAAGAGCATGGATGACGTATTGGACGCCTACAAGGTGCAGGTGAAGCATCAGCTGGGCAAGCTGCACGCGGATTTGCAGAAGTGTGAACAGTTCAGCGCCAAGTACCACCCCACCCCGATCACCAGCGCTACGCTGGAAGGCTGTCTCGAGCAGGGTGTTTGCTCTACACAGGGTGGCGCGAAGTACAATTTCTCCGGTATCCAGGGCACCGGCATGGCGGTCGTGGCCGATTCCCTGGGGGCCATTGAGAGTGCTGTGTTCGAGGACAAGTGGCTCACCCTTGAGGAGCTGGTCGCTCACCTGAAAGACAATCTCTCGGATGAGGTTGTGCGGACCAGGCTGAAAGGCATCGATAAATTTGGCAACGATATTCCCAAGGCGGATGCCTGGATGAAGTGGGTCGGGGATCACTACTCCGATTCCATTCACGCCCTGGGCAAGAATACCCGCGGTGGCCAGTACCTGGCGGGCGTGTACTCCAACACTTCCCACACCCACTTCGGCGGGCTGATCAATGCCACACCAAATGGCCGTCGTGCCGGCGAGACCTTCGCCTCGGGTTTTGCGCCGGAAAACGGTGCAGACAAGCGTGGCTCCACCGCCTTGATCAATTCGATGAACCGGATCGATTTCAAGAAGTTTGCCAATGGCATCAACTTCAATATCAAGCTGGATGCCTCCAGTTACGACTGTGACGATGGTAAGAGTGCACTGGGTAGCATGTACAAGGTGTACTTCAAACGGCACGGTATGCAGGTGCAGGCCAATATGCTGGATCCGAAAATCCTGATTGAGGCACGGGACAACCCGGAGTTGCACCCCAACCTGCTGATTCGGGTATCTGGCTACTCGGCGTACTTCAACGATCTATCACCTGAAATGCAGGATGAGGTGATATCCCGGAGCAGTAATGGGCGGAGCAGTAATGGGGCCTGATGCAAGCCTGATTGATGCGATAGCAGTTACCGAGCCAAGGAAGGCTTCGCTGTACTTCGACTAGGATTTGATCCATCTGCGGGTTTGGACTCTTTGGTAAATAGCTTCAATACGGTTTCGGTAAGTGATGACATTAGGTGATTCTCCTTATTTTTATCTTGACTAATGTTCTATGATGTGATATAACAAGTAGTATTTAGTAGAAATATGGATAAATAAGACTATGAAGATTACTGAACTCCTTGAA
>JALREE010000080.1 GCA_023256835.1 Pseudomonadales bacterium
GGGCGTCACGCCCGATTGCATCAGCAAGCCCCTGGGCGTCGTCGGCCTGCAGAATGCTCACGCATCCCGGAGCCACGTCGTTCAGCGCGGTGAACCAGTCCAGCTGAGGCGCCACCAGTTGCAGATGCTTGTCGAAATTGCGCCGTGAGCGACTCGTGTCCGCCGCCTTGCGGGCGTGCAACTGCTGCGGCGTGGCGGTGAGAACGTAGTACTTGTCGGGCACGCGCAGACTGCCTTGCTCAACCTGGGCACGATAGAACGCCAGGGTGTCCGTCATCGACTGCGCGGCGTGCTGCGCAAAGATCGCGTTGTACCAGAGCGGCTGGAAAGGGTCGCCATCCAGCACCGCGATGCCGCCCGCCGAGGAAATGGTCTGCGCCATGCGCCAGCGCTCCACCTGCCGCTCGAAATACCAGAACGGCGGTTCGTGCGGGCCACGCACGAAATGCTCGTTGACCTCGGCAATGCGCACGAAACCATGGTCGGCTTCGAGCAGGCGGCAGACGGTGGTCTTGCCGACGGCGCTGGCGCCTTCAAGGCAGAGAATGGTCATGGGCGAGTCCAGAGAATTGGGAGTGGCGTTCACGCCCGCCGATAGTGCATCACCACGGCGCCATTGGCCATCGGCCGCGTCGAGATCAGGTCGAGCCGCCGCGTGGCGAGCAGCCCGCTCTGGTACAGCGTGGGGCCATGACCGGCAATGCGCGGGTGCAGCAGGAACACGTATTCGTCGATCAAGTCGAGCCGGTCCAGCGCCGTCGCCAGCATGCCACTGCCGAGAAGCACCCCGTCGGGCGTAGCGTCCTTGAGTTGCTGCACCCCTGCACGCAAGTCGCCCGCGATTCTGAAACTATTGGTCCACGGAAACTCCTGCCGCGTGGATGAAACCACATATTTCGGCTTGGTCTCGAGCATCACCGCCCACTCACGCTGCGCCGGTGGCGCCGCCACCTCGCCGCGCGCCACGGCAGGCCAGTGACTCTCCATCATCTCGTAGCTGACGCGCCCCCAGAGCATCGCGCCCGCCTCGTCCATGAGGCGCGTGAAGAAGGGGTGCGTCTCGTCATCGGCGATACCTTCCTGGTGATCGACACAGCCGTCGAGGGTGAGGTTGAGGCAGAAGGTCAGGAGGCCCATGGAGTGTCCTGAGGCTCACTGGAAGCCGCCCTGGCCTTCAGCTGCAAGCTGATCTGCAAGCCAAGCGCTTCAGCGACTTTCGCCACCGTGGTGAAGGTCGGATCGTCGCCCCCTTCTTCCATGCAGGCTTGCAGGTAGAGCGCGACATCTTCCTCAGTCTGCAAATGCTCCGCAGAGTCCCAGCGAGTGGTCTTGATGCTCATTCTTCACAGCTCCAGTTGTTTGACGGATTGTATGACGACCCCAGTTCATGACACCGCGACGCAAAGCCCGGCAGCGAGGCCAGGGCTCGTCCGTACAGCTGGAGATGGTACGTCGGATGAACCCCACGCCGGGAGTCGATGGCGTGGATCTCGTGCGCCTCCATGACCAGCACGTCGCCGGGGCCGACACGGGCTTCCCCGCACTTCACCACGCGCCCTTGCCCATCGCCTGTCGGGGCATGGAAGACATTGCACTCCTCGCCCCGGATGCCAAGGATCACAGCCCAGGTCTGATGGTGATGCGGCACCGTGTCCACGCCCTCGCCATCGGAGACCAGATAAAGCGACGGCCCGCCGCGCGGGTCGACATTTCACGTCACCCGATTCACCGGCGCTTGCGCCTGATCATCGAACCACTTGAAGTAGGCCTCCGTGCCGCGAATGCCTTCCTCGATCAGCGCCTGCTTGGTGGACTCGCTGAGATCGAAATCCGTGGTGCCGACATCCAGCGTGTTGATGTACACCGTGCGCGCCCAGTCGTCGCCATGCAGGTGCGTGTTTTCCTGCGCGTTCATCATGGCACTGATCAGACGCCGCGCGTAATCGCTGAAGGACTTGATCGGCTTGCCCTGCAGCGGCTCGTCGTAGCGGAACAGGCCGATGTCCTCCTTGCGGTCCAGGCGCAGGCCCAGGGTCTGACGATTGTAGACATAGGGGCTATGGCCCGGTCGCGCCAATTGAAACCGCGCGTTCTCCTCGTTGTAGTAAGGCGTGCGCCGCGCGGCCGCCGGCTCGTTGACGAGGTCGATGTAGCGTTCGCGGTCGAACAGCTTCACCGGGTAATTCAGCTGCACGCCGCCATCCACATACACATCATTGCGCGGGCCGTGCTGCACCGCCGCGAAGAACAGCGGAATGGACATGGAGATGCGAATCGCCGTGGCCAGCTCCATGTCCGGATGCCGTTCGGCCGAGAAGAATTCCGCGAAGCCTGTGGAAAGATTGGTGCCCACGACGTAGAGCTCGGGAAGCCCGGCCTGCTGCAAGTCGCGGAAGGTGGCGTGCCTGTTGCCCAGCTTGCCGAGAATGCGCTCGCCCACCCAGCTGCTGAAGAAGTCGCCCTTGTGCCAGCCGAAGTCCCGGGCAAGGCGCCGGATGTCCCGAATGCTGCCCAGCGAGTCGTCCATGAAGGACTTGAAGTCCGTGGCGCGCAGAATGTCCTTCTGCTCCTGGATGGAGTACCCCAGCGCGAACAGCAGCGCATTGATGGCGCCGGCACTGGTGCCGCCCACGCGCCGGATCTGCGACAGCGCGCCGCGATTCTCCAGCACCTGCATGGCGCCGATGTAGGCGATGCCCTTCACGCCGCCGCCCTCGAACACCAGGTTTCTGAACTGAGTGGTCATCTTGTCTGCCTCCTTGGTTGTTATTGTGACGGCAGTTTAGCGCAAGGATCTCAACGAACGGTGAGCGGCCTCACAGAAGCAGCGCGGGCCACGCCCTCGGCCCGCGCGCGCAGCTGGCCGCAGCCCGCGTCCACGTCCTGCCCCGCGCTGTTGCGCACCTTGGTCAGCACGTAGCGACTGTGCAGATAGCTCACGATCTCGCGAATGCGTTCGGGCTCGGGACGCGCGTAAGCCTCGCCATTGTCGGCCGCCAGACCGGTGCCCTCCAGGGAGTTGAAGGGGATCACGTTGAGCAGCGCATACCTGCCCTGAAACAGCGGCACCAGCGCATCGAGTTCGTCCTGCCCGTCGTTGATGCCCTTGAGCAGCGTCCACTGATACTGGATCGGATAACCCGTGAGCCGCGCATAAGACTCACCCAGCGCCATCAACTCCTGCGGCGCGATCTTCGGCGCGCGCGGCAGCAAGTGTTCGCGCAGTGCCGGCTTGGTGGTGTGCAGCGAGAGCGCCAGCGCGGGCTTCACCCGTTGCTGCGGCAGCGCGTCGAACACGCGGCGGTCGCCCACCGTGGAGAACACCAGATTCTTGTGACCGATGCCGCCCTCGGTGCCCAGCAGGTCGATGGCCTCGAGCACATTGTCGAGATTGTGCGCCGGCTCGCCCATGCCCATGAACACCACCTTCTTCACCGGCCGCAGCCGCCGCGCCAGCACCACCTGCGCCAGGATTTCCAGACTGCTCAGCTGGCGCAGCAGCCCGCTCTTGCCCGTCATGCAGAAGCGACAGCCCACGGCGCAGCCCACCTGCGTCGACACACACAGCCCGTCGCGCGGCAGCAGCACACTCTCGACCATCTGCCCATCCGCCAGGCGCACCAGCAGCCGCATGGAATCATCGGCGCCCGGATGCTGCGAGTGGATCTGCGCCACGGCTTCGAGCTCTTCGCTAAGAGCAGGCAGGCCCGCGCGCATCGACAGCGGCAGGAAATGCTCCTGCGGCTGCCGACGCGGCCCGGCACCCAGCGCCTTGCCCTGCAGCCAGGCGCGCAGCACGCGGCCGCGGTGGACGGGGAGGGCCTGGAGCGAGTCGAGGCGGTGGGTCAAGTCGGGGAGGGTGAGGGGCATGGGGGTGGGTCAGGCGCCAAGAATCTCGTTAAGCCCCTCGATCACATGCGCCAGTTCGTCCGAGCTCACATTGCCGAGGCGTTTCCCGATACGTTCAGTGGAGAGGGTGCGAATCTGGCTGATCTTTACCCACGATTGCTTTGGCAGCCGAGAGTCACGAATCTCGTGCGTCAGGGGAAACCCGGCCCTGGGCTCTTGACTGGTAAGTGCCATGGCAATGACAGTGCCAGAACGTTCATTGAAGATGTCCTGGCTCAGAATCAGAACCGGCCGCTCGCCGGACTGCTCGTGCCCGATCGTCGGATTAAGATCGGCCCAACGAATCTCACCTCTCAGTATTTTGGCCATGTGTCCAGCTCCTCAGACAGTCCCTCGTCCGCCATCGCTCTCTCAAACGCCGGATCCAGTTTGGCGCATTCCTCAGCGAGGCGATTGCGCTCAAGGCGCTCGAGCTTCTCGACAACAGCCTCCTGAATGGCACGGCTACGATTGCTGAACACCTTGCGCCTGACCAAGGCATCCACCTTTGCGAGCACGCCTTCTTCAATGGTAATGGCTACTTTTGTGTGGCTCATGGTCGCGACCCTCGTTGGTATGACGATTCATCATACTCTTGGGATGAATGCGGCGGCAAGGCACGCGCTGCCAATCAAAACGCGTAAATGAACCCCACCCCAATCTCCGCCTCGTAGTTGCCGCGCGCGATCGGGCTGTCGGTCACGTCGCTGCCGAAGCGTTCGAACAGCGCTTCGCCGAAGAGCTGCCAGTGCTCGTTGAGGTAACGGCGATAGTTCACGTTGATGCCGATGGAGCGGAAGCCGCTGTCCACATCGGTGGCGGCAAGGCCCGAGGTGATGGCCTGTCGTGGTGTCACGCCGAAGTCACGGTTCGCACGCTCGCCATTATGGAAGGTGGCGACCGCGCCGACTTCCCAGCCAGTGCCATCCGCCTGACACGCCAGGCAGGTGCCCACGCCGAAGATCCCCAGCGTGCCGACGCTGCCGGTGGAGACGCGGCCGTCGAGGAAGTAGCGCCAGTCATCGCCCAAGGCGCGACGCACTTCCAGCACCAAGAGGCCACCGGAGCTGGACTCGCCCAGGCCATCGAGTCGGCCATCGTCGGAGTCGCCCTCTTCGCGCGCCTCTTCGTAGCCCAGCGTGGATTGGAACAACCAGGCGTCGTTCACCAGGGTGCGCCAGCCGATCGCTTCGCCCGCCCAGAAGAACACGTTGTCACCGCTGCGCCACTGCACGCCGCCCGCGGGGTCCAGCTCCACGCCGAATTCGTCGGAGCCCTCGTAAGCCGTTTCGTATTCCACGCCCAGCCCCAGGCCAATGCCCCAGCCGTTGCCATTGGTGAAATCGTAGATGGACGGCAGCGGCACGAGCGGCGTTCGCTGTTCGGCGGCCTGGGTGGCAGCTGCCAGCAGAGACGCGCCGAGGAAAGTGATGAGGTGAAGGGATTTCTTGCTCATGGGAATTCGTCCTGAATTGGGGGAGGTGCAGGCGTTTACGGCCCTTCCTTGGGATTTGGATCAGCGCGGCTGCGACGGGAATTCACGCCGCCTCCGCCTCCAGCAGCTTCCGGAGATTGCTCGCCGCATCGCGCGTCTGCTTGCCCAGGCCAAGACGGATCAGCGGCGACATCAACTTGCCGAGGAATGTCTTCGGCGCGATGGTGATCGCGTGAGTCGACATCGTGCCGCCTTCTGCCGCTGCAACGCGCAGATCCACCCACACATCGAAGGCGGCGTCACTGTATTTGTAGTGCAACCGCTCACCGGGCACGCGGTCGAGAATCTCGCCCTCCATCTCGTTCTGAGCGCCTCCCTGCCTGAACACGTAGCGGAGTCGATCACCGACGGCGTTCGGCCCTTCGCCAAGCTTCGTCAGGCTGACACAGGGCGGGAGCCATTGGGCCGTTGCAGGAAGATCATCAATGACCGAGAACGCACGTTCCGGTGTGGTGGCGATGGCTTCGGTGTGCTGGTAACGGATTGGCATGCGCGTTCTCCCGGTAGAGTCAGGGACATGTCGCACGGCGGCGCCCGTGCTGCGTTTGCCAGCTTGCGCCCAGCTCGTCGGCCGATACCCCTGCTGGCCGCTACGAGTGTAGTCCGTTCCAGGACCACCTGGCGATCTGCAGATGCGCCGGCACGTCGTCCTTGCTGCGCGGATAGGCATCCATGGCCGTCTCGGTGGCCCAGGTGAAGTAGGCGAGCAGCGCCGCGCGCAATGCGCCGTTGGGCAGCCCGATGTCGTCCAGCGCCTGCGCGAAACACGCAATGGCGCGCTGATTCATGTCGTCGTGCGGGCCATTGCCGCTGTGCATGCGCACCACGCCAGACGCCGTGCCCAGGGAATCACTGTAGCGGGGCGGCCCGCCCCAGGCTTCGGCCCAATACGCTGCAAGACGCTCCGTGTGTTGCGGGTGCACAGGCCGGCGAAACGCATGCGCCACGACCTCATCGGCCAGCACGCGTGCGTGCCAGGCGTGGGCCAGTTTCAGTACGGCAGCGTCACCGCCGAGGGCGTCGAAGAGGGAAGTGTCAGGGGTCACTTTCACAGGCACCTCGCATGCCAGGCGCGGAGCAAGCCCGCTTGATAGAACAGAGCCGTCACGACTTTTGTCGTACTTTTTCAGCCAACTCGAAATGCGCCATCTGATCCGCATACGCCTTCTGGAAGGCCGGCCGCTCAAGGAGGCGCGACACATAGGCCTCGGTCGCCGGGCGCTTGCCCAGTTGCCGCACCAGGGGCACACGCAGAACATCCGCCATGAGCAGGTCGGCCACTGTGAAACGATCTGCCACCAGCCACTCCCTGCCACTGAAAACGCGCTCCATTTGATCCAGACGCTTGCTCAACCAGCCCGTCATCGGATTCTCCGCCTGGCCTGAGATGGTGAGAAACCACCAGGGCACGCTGACCATCTCGATGGAATTCAACGCCGAGAAAATCCATTGCTGCGTGTGCGCCGCATCCGCTGTATCGCGCGGCAGCAGCACTGCGGA
>JALREE010000083.1 GCA_023256835.1 Pseudomonadales bacterium
TGATCTTGCCCAGGCCGGCGTCGAGGGTGTTCAGGGCCACGGGCAGGAAGCGCACCAGATAGGCGAACACCACGGCCACGAGGGTGCCACTGAGCAGCAGGCCGGTGGCGATGCCGAAGGTCTCGCGCATCCAGGCATCCAGGGTGTTGTCGAACCAGGTGAAGGGAATCAGCACGCCGATGGCCACCACCGTGCCGGGAATCGCGTAGCCCAGACCCAGCACGCGCACTATGCCGCGCAGGGCCAGACTGGGACGCAGGCGCTTGGTATAGCTGATGAACACGCCAAGCACCAAGGCAAACAGCGCGGTGATGGCGGCCAGCTTGAGGCTGTTGGCGAACATGCCGAGGAAGCCGTCGCGGTCCAGCAGATGCCAGGTCTCGGTGGCCCATTTCAGCAGCTGCAGGAAGGGAATGAGGAAGCCGAACAGCACCGGGGTCACGCAATAAGCCAGCGCCGCCCACTTCTTCCAGCCCTGCAGTTCGATGCGGGGCAGGCGCGTGTACTTGCTGCTGGTGTGGTGATAGCGCGCCTTCTGCCGCGACCAGTGCTCCGCCAGCACCAGGAACAGAATGAACAGCAGCAGCACGGCGGAGAGCTGGGCGGCGGCGGTGCTGCTGCCCAGCCCGAACCAGGTGCGGAACACGCCGGTGGTGAACACCGACACGCCGAAATACTGCACGGTGCCGTAGTCCGCCAGCGTCTCCATCAGCACCAGCGAGAGGCCGGCGATGATGGCCGGACGGGCCAACGGAATGGCGACGCGGCGAAAGGCCTGCAGCGGGGTGGCACCCAGGGTGCGGGAGACTTCCAGCACGCAGACGCTCTGCTCGATGAAGGCGGTGCGCGAGAGCAGGTAGACGTAGGGGTAGAGCACCAGGGCCAGCATGGTGATGGCCCCGCCCAGACTGCGGATCGGCGGAAACCAGTACTGGCCGAAGCGCAGCTCGAAGGTCTCACGAATCCAGGACTGCACCGGCCCGCCGACATCCAGCAGACCGGTGTAGGTGTAGGCAATGATGTAGGCCGGCATGGCCAGGGGCAGCACGAGCGCCCATTCCAGCATGCGACTGCCGGGGAAGCGCGTCATGGTCACCAGCCAGGCCGGCCCGATGCCCAGCACCAGCACGCTCAGCCCCACGCCCAGCATCAGACTGAGCGAGTGCAGCACGTAATCGCCCAGCACCGTCTCGTACAGATGGCCCCAGACACCGTCACTGCTGGTGGTGATCGAACTGAAGACGGTGAGCACGGGGACGCTGAGCAACAGGCACAGCCCCAGAATGACCCAGGTGCCGGGATGCGTGGGGAGCCAGCGCTGCAAAGACGACAAGGCCCCTTTCGGGGCCTTGTTGGTGTGTGTATCCATGGAAACCTGAACCAGTGACGACGGCCTGCTTACTGCCATCCAGCACGGTCCATCAGGCGAACGGCCTCGGCATTATGGATGCCGAGTTCATCCAGCGCAATGTCGTCGGCCTTGAAGCTGCCCCAGGACTGCAGCAGCTCGCTGGGCGGCACGTCGGCGCGCACGGGGTATTCGTTGTTGGTTTCGGCGTACCAGGCCTGGGCCTCTTCACTCACCAGGAACTCGATCAGCTTGATGGCGGCATCACGGTTCTTGGCGGCCTTGGTCACAGCGGCACCGCTCACGTTCACGTGGGCGCCGTTGCCGTTCTGGTCAGGGAAGAACACGGCCACGGATTCGGCCGCGGCGCGCTCGTCGGCGTCCGCTGACTGCAGCATGCCGGCCAGGTAATAGGTGTTACTGATGGCCAGCTGGCACTGGCCCACGGCCACCGCGCTGATCTGGTCACGATCGCCGCCCTGGGGCGGACGGCCGAAATTGGCGACGAAGCCCTGGGCCCAGGCCTCGGTGGCCTCAACGCCGTTGTGGCTGATCATGGATGCGACCAGGGACTGGTTGTAGATGTTGGAAGAGGAGCGCACGCAGATCTTGCCGGCCCACTTCGGGTCGGCCAGATCGGCATAGGTGGACAGATCGGACGGCTGTACCGCTTCCTTGTCATAGATCACGACGCGCGAGCGCAGGGAAACGCCGAACCACTCGCCCTCGGAGTCCCGGTACTTGGCAGGAATCACGCTGCTGAGCACTTCGGACTCCACGCTCTGCAGCAGTCCGGCGGCCTTGGCGCGATACAGACGGCCCACGTCCACCGTCAGCAGCAGATCGGCCGGAGTGTTGGCCCCTTCCAGCTCCAGGCGCTGAGTCAGTTCATCCGCCCCGCCAGTGACCAGATTGATGGTGGTGCCGGTGCGCTCGGCGTAGAGGTCGAGAATCGGCTTGATCAGATTCTCCTCGCGTGCGGAGTAGATATTGACCTCATCGGCCTGGGCGCTGACGCCACAGGCCAACAGCAGAGACAGTGACAGTTTCTTGAACATGGCGAAGCTCCTGAGCATGAAAGGGGGAGTGTTGCGATCTGAGCTAGATGATAATTGATCTCATTTAGGTTTGCAAACAGCAGGATCAACGACAACCGGCTGCGACGTGCCGAGGAAAGTCGCTGCCGCGGCGCGCCGAGAACAGGCTAGAATGCCCGTCAAAACAACCACAGCGCCGCACACCGGCGCCTGCAAGGAGCTCTCTCATGTCCGGCCAGCACTGTGTCCTCGCCTTGCTCGTCCTTGTTCTTGGTGCCTGCTCCGAGGCGCCCGCGCCGGCTGCCTCCAGCCCCGCCCCTTCCGCCAGCGCCTACAATCTTTCGCTCGGCATGCGCGACTTCATGAACCTCGTGCTCGAGCCCACGGCCGACGTGCTGTGGGATTCCGCCGGCTGGGTGAATGACATCGAGACTGGCTATCAGGAGCTTTACCCCACCACCGACGCCGACTGGGACATGGTGCGCCAGCGTGCCGCCCAGATCGTCGAGGCCGGCAATGCCCTGGCACTGCCGGGTCGGGCGGTGGACAACGATGCCTGGATCACCTACGCCAATGCCCTGAGCGCGGCAGGCGCCATGGCCATGGAGGCCGCGGCCGTGCGCAACCAGGAAGACTTCTTCCAGGCAGGGGCCCAGATGTACAGCGTCTGCAGCGCCTGTCACCAGACCTACAACCCCGAAATCTCGCGCTTCGCCGCCAACTGAGTGGCGAACTTGAGCACTGCGCTGCGCCGTCGCACAGGACTGTGGAGTCTCGCGCTGCTGCTGGCGAGCGCCGGCGCCCTGGGTCACACCATCGCGGGCAGCAATGCCGTGTTCGTGCAGGGCATCGACAGGCCCGCCATCGCCGCGTTCCTCTATCTGGGCGCAAAGCACATGGTCACGGGCTACGACCATCTGCTGTTCCTGTGCGGCGTGCTCTTCTACCTCGCGCGACCGCGGCAGGTGCTGGCCTACGTCTCCCTGTTCGCCCTCGGCCACAGTCTCACGCTGCTGGCCGGCGTGCTGCTGGCCCTGCCCGTGAATGCGGCGCTCATCGACGCCGTCATCGGCTTCTCGGTCATCTACAAAGCTTTCGAGAATCTGAGCGGCTTCCGCAGCCTGGGCCTGCGCGCACCGGCCCCGCACAGCGCCGTCTTCGTCTTCGGGCTGATCCACGGCCTGGGACTGGCCAGCCGCCTGCAGGCCTTCGAGATGAGCGCGAACGGGCTGCTCGCCAATCTGCTGGCCTTCAATGTCGGCGTGGAGATCGGCCAGATGCTCGCGCTGACCGTCATCTTCCTGCTGCTGAGCGTGTGGCGGCGGCGCGACAGCTTCCAGCGCCAGGCTCGTGCCGCCAACACCCTGCTGCTGGGCGCCGGCTTCCTGCTCACCTTCTGGCAGCTGAGTCTCTGGCTGCTGGGCGCCCCCCTCTGACACCTTGCACTGGAGATCATCATGACCCCGCCAGATGACAGTCCTTCTCCCCGCTCCCTGGCCCTGACCACCGGCATCACCGCCCTAGTGGCGGGGGGCATCCTGCTGGTGGCGGTGCTGCCGGCCGAATTCGGCATCGACCCGCTGGGCAGCGGACGCGCCCTCGGCCTGCTGGAACTGGGAACAGCGAGTGCCAGCCCGCTGGAAAGCCGTGAGCAGCCCCATGCGCGGGACAGCACGGAATTCGTTCTGGAGGGCTTTCAGTCGCTGGAATACAAGTACCACCTGAATGCCGGCGACACGCTGGTCTACAGCTGGGAATCCACTGGCGAGCTGGTGTTCGACATGCATGCCGATCCGGAAGGCCTGCCAGGCGAGGAGAACGTGCGCAGTTTCGAGCAGGCCACGGGCGCGAGCCGCTCAGGCGTCTATCACGCGCCATTCACCGGCATTCATGGCTGGTTCTGGGAGAATCGCAGTTTCGAGGTAGTGACCCTGCGGCTGGAAGCCTCCGGCTTCTTCGATGGGGCGGTGTTGTTCCGGGACGGCGGCAGCTTCGACCGTGTCCCGGAACCGGTGCTGGAATAGCGGCTCAGCGACGCTCGTCCGGATCGGAGCCGTCGTTCGGCGCGCCTGTGCCCGAGGAGCCCATGAACAGCTTGCGGCCGTCCGGGAAGGTGATGTCACGGCCGTTGCCGCGGCAGGACGGCTCGCACAGACGGTCCTTGCTCTGATAGCCCGTCACCACGATCTCGGTGCCCAGTTGCAGCGAGTCGCGGTTGATGCCCCGACGCAGCAAGGTATTGGGCGTGCCGCCCTCCACCATCCAGGCCTGCGTCGTGCCGTCTTCGTTGGTGTGGTTCAGGTGAATCCAGGAATGCGGATTGATCCATTCCACGCGGGTGATCGGCCCGCGCAGGGCGATCGGCAGATTGGCATCGAATTCCGCCGAGAAGGCGTGATGGGCGGAAGCCGGTGCGGCCGCCGCGAGCATGGCGCCGGCCACAGCGGTGGCGGCCAGCAGAGTCGTGATTTTCATGTATTCACCTCGTGCGTTGGTCTGGTTGCTTGCACTCAGCCGTTGCTGTCCTGCGGGAACAGCTCGGCCTCGCGTCCTTTTCTGTACTTGCCGTACATCAATTCTTCCACGAACTCGACACACTTGAATTGCGGCAGCTCAAAGCCGGCTTCAAGTCGACGATATATCGGCATCCGAATCGTCCAGGGCCGCTCGAAGACATCCGGGTCTTCCATGGTGGCTTCGTACTGGATGACATTGACACTCTCCAGCGTGTAGCGCTCGGTCACCTTCAGCTTGTAGCTGTGGTAGTTGCCGGCGCGATCGAACCAGGTGCGATCATCCAGGCCAGTGACTTCCACGACGAAGGTGTCGCCATCCCAGTAGCCGTGGGACTGGCCCATCCAGGCATCCAGCGGAGGCGGTCCCGGGTCTTCCAGATAGATGTTGCGCACCGCTCCCGCGAAGGAATAGGCGATGAACATGGCCTCGTCACTCTGAAAGATCTGGAACGGGTGCGGCATGTAGGTGGCACGTGGCACCCCCGGCATGAAGCACTTGATCTCCGGGTCGCTGGTCAGCCAGTTCGCCTGATTCTCGTCACGCCGGGCCAGCGCTTCCGGCTTGTAGGGAATCACGCCGCCATCCACCACGCTGAAGCTGGCCGGCACGGCACCCACGGCGCCCATCGCCACGACCTCGGGGGCTGGCACCGGCACGAAATCGCCCGGCACCAGCGCATGGGCAGCGCGCGCCGGGGCGGCTTCGAGATTGTTGTTGGCCGTGCTGAGCACCTGCCAGATGCCATTGAAATCCGGCTTGCCGGACGGCGTGCGAGGGATGTCACTGGCGAGAGAGGGCGCAACGGCAGTGGCCGGCGGCTGGGAGTCGGCAGGAGTGCAGCCAGCACAGACCAGCGCGAGTGCCGCAACAGGCAGCAGCCTGTGAAGGAATTGGTGTGACATGCGTTGTCGCCTCGTTATTGTGCGGCGATCTAAGCACCTGCCGCTCGACTGTGTCAAGCCGAGCGCCGGCTAGGTCCACGGACGGCGCGGGCGTTCGCCCTGAGGCTGACGCACGCCCGTCGCCCCGCCGGCATCAGTTCGCCTTGCTGCCCACAAAGCTGCCTTCTGCCATGCCGCCCAGATCCAGGCTGCCCTTGAGAGTGCCGTCTTCCTGCAGCGTGCCCTTGTAGGTCACGGAGCCGGCGGCACCGCTCAGGGTGAACTGGAAGTCATTGCCCGTCGCTGTGCCGGTGAAATCGGTGTCCCCCAGCTGGCCTGTGTAGTGACCGGCGATGCTGCCATCGCTGTTCTGGGTCATGGAAACGGTGGCATTGCCGGTCTGGCCTGCCACTTCGACGGCAAAGCGCCAGTTGCCGCTGACGTCGGCGCTGACGAGCGTGGATACCAGCAGCAGGGCGCTGCCGAGGGCGGCGCAGGTGCGGCGCATGGTGTTTCGAATCATGGTGTGTACTCCCTGAAGACAGGCTGTCGATGGCGATGATGAGTGCGGGCCGGCACGCCCGGTGGCGGCTCGTACGCGGCGCAGAAAGTAGCACGCCCCCGCTCGCAGCAGCCAGCGGCCTGGCCCTTCTTCACCCTGCAAATGCCACCGTCTGTCGCGCATCACTCAGACCGGGACACTGCCTGTGCGCACCCGGAACCAGCCCGCGATGCTGTAGCGGTCGCGGCGGGCCGCTCTAACCTCGTGGGGCACCTCCTCGCTGAGAAAGAGTGCGACGGTGCCCAGTTCGGGCAGCACTCGGTACTCCTGGCCGCTTTGCGGGTCGAACAGCGCCAGCTCGCCGCCGTGCTCTGTCTGCCAGTGTGGATTGAAATAGGCGACCAGAGACATGCGGCGCGTGCTCGCGGCGGGAACTCCGGCATGGCGAAAGGCGTCGACATGCCGTGCGTAAAAGGCTCCCGGGGCATAGTGCGCGAAGTGGCTCTCGAAACTGTCGAGCCCCAAGAACAAATGGCGATTCAAGAACTGCCGCAGCGCATCGGCCCAGGCCAGCCAGGCTTGCTCGGCAGGGGTGCTGCCGGTGATCCAGGCGATCGCATCGCTGCGGATGTCGGGGGCCACGGTGTGCTCCTGCTGTCGCCCGATGCCGGCGGCGCGCAAGCCCAGCGCAGCAGGCTGCTGCAACTGAGCCAGCAGGGCATCACGCAGCAGCGGCGGCAAAGCGTCTGGAATCACGCACCACGCCTGCTCGCGCAATGTGGTCACCATGTGCTCGAACACGGGCGAGTGCAGAGGGGCCGCGCGGGAGGAATCTGGCGAAAGCTGCTCGTCCATGCCGCTGCTGGGCCCTCAGTCTGGCTTGCGAAACACACGGGACTTGCGCGGGCCGAGCGGAGTGCCGTCCTTCTTCAGGCGCGGGCCGCCCACGACTGCGTCTGCATCGACTTGTGCCTGCGGCTGTTCGGCAGCGGGCTCAGGCTGCGCCGTGGCGGCCTTGGCGGGTGCCTCTGCCTTTTTCACGCGCAGCCGACTGCCATGCAGTTCCAGATTGTTGAGCGCACGTATGGCGGCCTTGGCTTCATGGGGCACCGGCATGTTGGCGAAGCCGAAGCCCTTGGAGCCTCCAGTCACACTGTCCATGACGATGGTGCATGACTGCACGCGGCCGTGCGCCTCGAACAGCGCCTGCAGTTCCTCACGGGACACGTCACGAGCCAGATTGCGAATCAGAATTTTCAAGAGAACACCCGAGGCAGCGAAAGAGGGAAAACGAGAGCGGCGGCACGATACTGCAAACGCTGTCGGCAGTCTAACAAGGGGCTGGAAAATAAGCAGTAGTCGCTCGTGGGCACGTCCTCTATAATGCGCGGCTTTCGCGCTGTCCTCACTTTCTGCCCGACACGGGCACTTCGTCCAACGGATACCATCTTGATCACTGCCTCGAACATCACCATTCAGTTTGGTGCCAAACCATTGTTTGAAAATGTGTCGCTGCGCTTCGGCAACGGCAATCGCTACGGCCTGATCGGGGCCAACGGCTCCGGCAAGTCCACCTTCATGAAGATCCTGAGCGGTGAACTGCAGCCCACTTCCGGCAATGTCAGCGTCGATGTCGACGAGCGCGTGGGGATCCTGCGGCAGAATCAGTTCGCCTACGAAGACTTTTCCGCCATCGATACCGTGATCATGGGTCACGACAAACTCTGGCAGATCAAGCAGGAGAAGGACCGCATCTACAATCTGCCGGAAATGTCCGAAGAGGACGGCATGCGTGTCGCGGAGCTGGAGATCGAGTTCGCGGAACTCGACGGCTATTCCGCCGAGTCCAGCGCCAGCGAGCTGCTGCTTGGACTGGGCATTCCACTGGAACAGCATTATGGCCCGATGAGTGCCATCGCCCCGGGCTGGAAACTGCGCGTGCTGCTGGCCCAGGCACTGTTCGCCGACCCGGACATCATGCTGCTGGACGAGCCCACCAACAACCTCGACATCAATGCGATTCGCTGGCTCGAAGGCGTGCTCAATCAGCGCGAGTGCACGATGATCATCATCTCCCACGACCGCCACTTCCTGAACAGTGTGTGCACCCACATGGTGGACGTGGACTACGGCGAGCTGCGCCTTTACCCGGGCAACTACGATGATTTCATGATTGCGTCGACTCAGGCCCGCGAGCGCATCCAGGCCGACAATGCGAAGAAGAAGACGCAGATTGCCGAACTGCAGTCCTTCGTGAGCCGCTTCTCCGCCAATGCCTCCAAGGCCAAGCAGGCCACTTCACGCGCGCGGCAGATCGAGAAGATCAAGCTGGAAGAGATGAAGCCCTCCAGCCGCGTCAGCCCATTCATTCGCTTCGAACAGGAAAAGAAGCTGCATCGTCTGGCGCTGGAACTGAACAAGCTGACACTCGCCTATGGCGACCACGTGCTGCTGAAGAATCTCAGCCTGATGGTGGAAGCGGGCGAGCGTCTGGCCATCATCGGCCCCAACGGCATCGGCAAGACCACCCTGCTGCAGGCCATCACGGGCCACTTCGGCAGTCAGGGCGACGAAGTGCTGGGCGGCCAGGTGAAATGGGCCGAGAACGCCGCGCTGGGTTACTACGCCCAGGATCACAATCACGAGTTCACCGACGATGTCACGCTGTTCGAATGGATGAGCCAGTGGGCACGCCCGGGCGACGACGAACAAGTGATTCGCGGCATTCTGGGCAAGATGCTGTTCTCCAAGGAGGACAGCAACAAGAAGGTCAAGGTGATCTCCGGAGGCGAGAAGGGCCGCATGCTCTTCGGCAAGATGATGCTGCAGAAGCCCAATGTGCTGGTGATGGACGAACCGACCAACCATCTGGACATGGAATCCATCGAAGCCCTTAACCTCGCGCTGGAGAATTACACCGGCACGTTGATCTTCGTCAGCCATGACCGCGAGTTCGTTTCCTCGCTGGCCACCCGCATCCTCGAACTGAGCCCCGATGGTTTCAACAATTTCGTCGGCCATTACGACGAGTACCTGCACCAGCTGGGAGTCGAGTGATGTCAGGCACCTCTGCGCCGACCGGCGACGGGCTGGCCGCAGGCTTCGACTCGCTGCCCCTACCCGTGGCCCAGCTGCAGAACCTGCAGGACATGGGCTATGCGCAGATGACGCCAGTGCAGGCGCTGAGCCTGCCGCCAGCGCTGCAAGGCCGCGATCTGATTGCCCAGGCGAAGACGGGCAGTGGCAAGACGGCGGCGTTCGGCATCGCCCTGCTGCAACGACTGAATCCGCGCGACTTCGGCACCCAGGCCCTGGTGCTCTGCCCCACGCGTGAACTGGCCACCCAGGTGGCGACGCAACTGCGCAAACTGGCCCGCTATCTTGCCAACATCAAGGTGGTGATCCTGAGCGGCGGCCAGCCCCTGGGGCCGCAGATCGCCTCGCTGGAGCACGGAGCCCACGTCGTCGTCGCGACCCCGGGACGCCTGCGCGATCACCTGCAGAAGCAGACCGTGAACCTCGCCCGCGTCAACACGCTGGTGCTGGACGAAGCCGATCGCATGCTGGACATGGGTTTCGCCGATGATATCGAGTTCATTCTCGGCCACACCCCCGCATCGCGGCAGACCTTGCTGTTCTCGGCCACCTTCCCCGCCGACATCGTGAACCTGAGCAGCCGCTACCAGCGCGAGGCATTGCAGGTCAGTGTCGAATCCACTCACGATGCTCACAGCATCGAGCAGCGCTTCTACTGCCTGGGCGAGACACCGGACGAGGAACGCCGCGCCGCCGCCGTGGTGAAACTGCTGCAGCACTGGCAGCCGGAGGCCAGCGTGGTGTTCTGCAACACGCGCCAGGCCACCATGGATATCGCCCGGCATCTGCGTCAGCACGACCTGCCGGCCCTCGCCCTGCACGGCGAACTGGAACAGCGTGAGCGTGATCAGATCCTGGTGCAGTTTCGCAACGGCAGCGTGCCCTTCCTGGCAGCCACCGACGTGGCTGCGCGGGGGCTGGACATCGAGGCCCTGCCACTGGTGATCAATGCCGAGTTGCCGCGCGATCTCGACGTCTACACGCACCGCATCGGGCGCACCGGCCGCGCCGGCCAGCAGGGCATCGCCGCGAGTCTGTTTTTCGAGAACGAACGATTCAGAGTGGATGCCTTGCGCGAGCGTGATGCCGCGACAGCCGGCGCAAGCATCCAGGCAATCGGCCAGGTGCAGGGCAAGTCCGCCAATGCGCCGGCGCACCGCATGCAGACCCTGGACATCGGCGGAGGCCGCAAGAACAAGCTGCGCCCCGGCGACATCCTCGGCGCTCTGACCGCTGAGCAGCGCATTCCAGCAAGTGCCATCGGTCGCATCGACATTCTGGAACACGCCAGCTATGTGGCCATCGCCGAGGACTGGGTCGACACTGCCCTGCAGTTGCTGGAGCAGCGCCGCATCAAGGCACAGAAGTTCAAGATTCGCCGACTAGGCAGCCCAGGGCGCCGGCAACCCTGAGTCGAGGACCCCGGACATGGCCCGCAGAATCCGCTGTCCCCATTGCCAGCGCCCGCTTGCCCTGTGTTATTGCGCCACTCTCACGCCCGTGCCACATGTCTGGCCCGTGCGCATCCTCCAGCATGCCGCCGAGGCTCGCCACGCGCTGGGCACGGCACGCATCGCAGCACTGGGCCTGCAGGACTGCCAGTTGCTGCCAGCACACACCACGCCGGTGCCGACCGGTGTACTGATCTATCCCGGCCCGGACAGCCAGCCGCTGTCGGCCCTTCTGGACACGGCACCACAGCCCTTGATCTTTCTGGATGCCACCTGGCGCAAGAGCCGTCGCCTGCTGCTGGAATCCGCCGACCTGGCCGCACTGCCCCGCTATCAGCTGGAAAAGCCTCAGCCCAGCCGCTATCGCATCCGGCGCGAACCGCACGCGGACGCGCTCTCCACGCTGGAAGCCATCGTGCACGCGCTGGAAACACTGGAAGCGGCGCCGGGGCACTACGGTGCTCTGCTGCGGGTGATGGATGCGCTGGTGGACGAGCAGATTGCCCACATGGGGGAGACGAGGTTTCGCCGCAACTACGGTGCACAGGACTGAGCAGCCCTGCCGCAACGGCAGGGCGCGGGACTTTCGAGCCTGCAGCTCAGAGCAGGGAGAGGATGGCCGCGATGCCGCCGCCGATCAGCAGGACGAGAATGGGCAGGATGCTGAGGCCGAAGCCCAGACCGCGCCGCGCAGGATCACTGATGTAGGCGCGCAGGTAGATCACGCGCCCGATCACGTAGATGAAGCCGATGCCAGCCCCCAGATCCGGGCGCACCCAGTAGCCGAACAACACGATGGCCGGGATGAACATGATCATCAGTTCCAGCGTGTTCTGATGCACCCGGTAATATCGCTCGAACACCGGATGCCCGGTGACGGCGGGGGCATGCACATCGAACTTGCTGCGAGCGCGCCCGACCAGCAAACCGAAGACGAAATACTGCAGCAAAGCCAGTACGATCACGATCGCGACAAATTCCATCCTGCCAGCTCCTCTTTGAGTGTGTTCAGCGTGGGGGCTTCATGGCCCCGTGTTCATTGTCCTGCCCCTGACTGCTGCTGATGATCTGCTCCAGATAGGCGCTGGAGCGCGTCACCTCGTAGCGCTTGAACTTGATGCGCGGATGCAGTTCGCGCATGCGCGAGCTGAGCAGCCCGTGCGCCGAGTGCAGCTGGGCATCCGAGATGATGCCATTGGTGTCACAGTCGCGCGCCAGGCGCAGCAGGCGATCGAAGTTCATGATGAAGTTGTCGGTGTGGGTGGAGCGAATCTGCGTGCCATAGAACAAAGGTTGCAAATCGACGCCCTTGCCGGCCAGGGCCAGGAAATTGCGCGAGAAGATCTCGAAATCGCCAGTGGCGAAAAGGTGCCACATCTCCATGAATTCAGCTTCGGAGTAAGTGTTGTCACCCGTCTGCCCCTTGCTCGACTGGAACAGCAGGCCGGCGATGCCACCGAGCTGGCGCCGGGTGTTGTCGGCAATCTTGAAGAAGGTCTCCTGCCGCGCATTCATCTCCGTGGCGGCAATCGCCATGGTCTGCTTCTCGGACTGGATGTTGTTGTGGCGCAGTTCGCGATTGTTCTCGGCCAGCACGCTCTGCTGAATGAACAGCCCGATGACCAGCCAGAGGAAGGCCAGCGGCGCGAACGCGCCTTCAAGGAAGTTGCCCATTTCGTCGATGGGCAGAGTGGCGAAGCGGGCCCAGCCAAGATTCCAGGAAATGTATAGAGCCCCCAGCACCAGCCAGATAACGGTCAGCCCGATGCCGTAGAGAATGCGCTTGTCCCTGTGACTGACATCGACCGCTGGTTTGTTCTTTTGCTTTTCCATGGTCCCTCACCGCCGCTTGCGAACGCCGGCTAGAGTACTGCGCGCCCCCGGAGGCGGTCAACGAACAATCCCTGGCGCTTTGCCTTTGCCGGTCAGAATGGCGATAATTGCCGCCCTTCCAGTCGCCCCGGCCCGTACCCAGGAACCTCTTCCATGAGCAAGAAACAGGACCCTGTCTTCAATTTCGAGGAATCCCTCGCCAGCCTCGAAGCGCTGGTCACGGCCATGGAGGAAGGCGATCTGAGCCTGGAGGAATCACTGCAAGCCTTCGAGAAGGGCATACGCCTCACGCGGGAATGCCAGAGTGCACTGCAGAAGGCGGAACAGAAAGTCCAGATCCTGATGGCCGAGCATGGCAGCCCGGAGCCCTTCGAGGCACAGGACGGCAGCGACAGCGCAAGGCCACGCTCATGACTATGACACCTGTGCACACGCTGCCACTGCCAGACTTCATGGCACTGTGCCGCGAACGCGTGCAGCGCAATCTCAAGCGCAGCCTCGAAACGCTGCCCGG
>JALREE010000156.1 GCA_023256835.1 Pseudomonadales bacterium
AGTCGAGCCGCCATGGATGGCTTCACAGCGTGTCCTGACCGGCCTCCCCCCGTCGTGCGACCGTAGTGCGGTAGTGCTGAACAAAACAACCGAGAGACTTGATGAGAGACATAGAATCTCCCACAGCCAGCAAGCTCCGGCAGCTTGCAGGCTGCCACCCCGGGAGATCGCGCAAAAAAAACGGCCACCGTCGCCGGCAGCCGTACAAGTAAGGGAGAGTGACTCACTTTCGCAATGTCTGAACCAGATCGGGAGAGGATAAATGCACCCTGTTGCTCGGACATGGGGGCATTCTGGACAGACAGCGTGACATGGGCGCGTCATCGCCATGACAGTTGCGTGACGGCTCAGTCCGACACCCAGTGCAGGACGTCCCGCGCGAGGAACTCCTGCAGCGGGATGCCATCGCCGCCCACCAGCAGGGTGCGCTGCGGATGAAACGCCTGGACGAAGGCCGCCGTGCCCGGATGCGCCTGCGGTGCCCTTCCGCTCTTCACTTCAATGGCGGTGACGCGGTGGCCGGCCTGCACGATGAAATCCACCTCGTGATTGCGCTCGCGCCAGTAGTGCAGGGAGCATTCCCCTCGCAGCGCGGCATTTGCCAGATGCGCCCCCACGGCAGATTCCACCAGGCGTCCCCAGAACTCGCGATCTGCCCGCGCTTCAGCCTGGCTGTAGCCACTCGAGACTGTCATCAGCGCCGTGTTCAACACCTGCAGCTTGGGACTGGACCCCCGGCTGCGCGCGACATCGCCGGCATGCTTGGGCAGGCCGCAGACCATGCCCGCTCCTGCCAGCAGGTCAAGATAATGGGCCAGCGTGGTGGTATTGCCCGCGTCCTGCAGCTGCCCCAGCATCTTGGTGTAGGACAGCACCTGCCCCGAATAGCGGCAGGCCAGTTCGAACAGCTGCCGCAGCAGGGCGGGCTTGTCGACGCGCGTCATCAGCAGGACGTCCCGGGAGATGGAGGTTTCCACCAGGCTGTCCAGCACATAGCGGGCCCAGCGCGCCGGGTCGGAAATCAGCGGCGCGGCGCCGGGGTAGGCGCCGTAAAACACGTAGTCTTCCAGCGTCCAGCCGAAGGCCGCCTGCATCTCCGCAAAGGACCAGTGGCTCAGGTGCAGCATCTCGAAGCGCCCGGCCAGACTTTCGGTCAGGCCCTGGGCAATCAGCAGCGGGGCGGAGCCGAGCAGCACCACCTGCAGCGGGCGGCCGGCGCGCGTGTCTTCGTCCCACAGGCGCTTCACCGCTTCCGACCAGGAAGGGATCTTCTGGATTTCATCCAGCACCAGCACGCTCGGCTGCGAGTCGCTGCAAGTCAGGCGTGCCACCTCCCATTGACTGGTAATCCAGTCGGTGCCTCGCAGCATGGGCTCGTCGGCACTGACGAGGCGCACCGGCATGTCGAGCGTCGCTGCCACTTGCTGGACCAGCGTGGATTTGCCCACTTGCCGCGGTCCGGCCACCACTTGAATGAAGCGGCGCGGCTCATGCAGCCGGGAGCTCAGCAGGGCAGTCTGCGGGCGTTGAAAGGTGGTCCTGGAGATGCTCAACATACTGAGTATTTTTACTCAATTAATTGAGTAAAAGCAATTCCGGTGTGTCTGCAGACGGCACCTGCGCCGCCCCCGCAAGAAAAGTGAATGCACTTCGCTCTCCTGCCAAAACCGGTTATGCTCCAAAGCCATCGTGACCCTCGATCGAGAGCAAGAAGAACTGCATGCGTGACTATTTCCTTCGTCGTTTGCTTCTGATTCCGCCGACGCTCATCGGCATTACGATCATCGTCTTCGTCATCACCCGACTCGTGCCCGGCGGCCCCATCGAGCGTGCCATCATGGAGGCCCAGCTCTCCGGCGGCAGCACCCGTGGCGCCGCGGCCGGCCAGAACATGGCCCTGTCCGAATCCCAGCTGGCGCGGCTGCGCGAATACTACGGCTTCGACAAGCCCGTCCTGCAGAGCTACGTGGAGTGGGTGGGCAAGGTGGCCACAGGCGATCTTGGCACCTCCTACCGCTACAACATGCCCGTGTGGGATGTCATGGCCAGTCGGTTCCCGGTCTCCCTCTATTACGGCATCATCACGCTCATTCTCACCTACGCCATCTGCGTCCCCCTGGGCATCCTCAAGGCCATCAAGCACCGCACGGCCGTGGACAACATCAGCTCCATTCTCATCTTCATTGGCTACGCGGTGCCCGGCTATGCGCTGGGCTCACTGCTGCTGCTGTATTTCTCGGTGCGCCTGGAGTGGTTCCCCATGGGCGGCTTCGTCAGCCTGCAGTTCGACGACCTGAGCCTGTGGGGCAAGATCAAGGACCTGGTGTCGCACTCCGTGCTGCCGCTGATCTGCTACATGATGGGCAGCTTCGCGCTGGTGACGCTGCTGCTGAAGAATCACCTGATGGACAATCTGGCTTCGGACTATGTGCGCACGGCCATCGCCAAGGGCGTGTCCTTCCGCAAGGCGGTGACCGGCCACGCGCTGCGCAATTCGATGATTCCCATCGCCACCACCTTCGGGCAGAACATCACGCTGCTGGTGTCGGGCTCCTTCCTGATCGAGACCATCTTCGACATCAACGGCTTCGGCCTGCTGGGGCTGACCTCCATCGTCGATCGGGACTACCCGGTGGTGATGGGCGTGGTGTTCCTGGCCAGTGTGCTGCTGCTGATCGGCAACATCCTCTCCGACATCCTCGTGGCGCTGGTCGACCCGCGCATCCGTTTCAACTAGGACGCCGCCATGAGCCTGTTGCGCCTGAACCCACAAACCCAGAAGAAGCTGCGCCGCTTCCGAGAGATCAAGCGGGGCTATTACAGCTTCATCATTCTGTCGGTGTTTCTGCTGCTCAGCTTGTTCGGCGAGCTGCTGATCAACAACCGCGCGCTCATCGTGAGCTATGAGGGCACCCTGCACTTCCCCACCTACGGCGCCTTTCACCCTGGCACCGACTTCGGCCTGGATTACCCCTACGAGACCAATTACCGCGAACTGCAGCGCGTGTTCGAGGAGGCCGGCGAGGGCAACTGGGTGCTGATGCCCCTGATTCCCTACAGCCCCACTGAGAACGATGCCAGCAGCGGCATCTTCCGCCCCGAAGCGCCCAGCGCCGAACGCCAGCATTATCTGGGCACGGACACCACCAGCCGCGACATCCTGGCGCGCCTTTTCTTCGGCACCCGCATCGCGCTGGTGTTCGCCATCGGCTTCATGGCGGCGGTGTACCTGATTGGCGTGGCCGTGGGCTGTGCCATGGGCTATCTGGGTGGCTGGTTCGACATCATCAGCCAGCGGCTGATCGAGATCTGGAGCAACATTCCCTTCCTCTACATGGTGATCATCGTGTTCTCGGTGATCCCGGACGGCTTCAGCATCTTCGCGCGGATCATGATCCTGCTCAGTGTGATGGTGCTGTTCT
>JALREE010000215.1 GCA_023256835.1 Pseudomonadales bacterium
CAGCCCGAGTTTGTCCGCCCGGTCGATGATGATGGTGTTGGCGCTGGGTATGTCGATTCCCGTCTCGATGATGGTGGAGCACACCAGGATGTTGTAACGCTTGTGATAGAAGTCGGCCATGATCTGCTCGAGCTCACGCTCCGGCAGTTGGCCATGGGCGACACAGACTCGGGCTTCCGGAATCAGTTCCCGCAGGTGTTCGGCCGTCTTGTCGATGGTTTTCACTTCGTTGTGGAGATAGAACACCTGTCCTCCGCGCAGCAGTTCGCGCAGCACGGCCTCCTTTATAAGAGCGTCCTGGCTCTCCCGGATGAAGGTCTTGACGGAGAGTCGCTTGGCGGGTGGTGTGACGATGAGGGAAAGGTCGCGGACACCGGACAGTGACATGTTCAGCGTGCGAGGGATGGGGGTCGCTGTCAGCGTCAGGATATCCACGCTCGCACGCAGGGCCTTGAGTTTTTCCTTCTGCTGCACGCCAAAGCGATGCTCTTCGTCGATGATGAGCAGGCCGAGATCTTTGTACTCGATGGCGTCCTGCAAGAGCTTGTGCGTGCCGACGATGATGTCCACCTTGCCAGTGCGAATGTTCGCAAGCGTCTCTTCCTGCTGCTTCGCCGAGCGAAAGCGCGAGGTCAGATCGACGACCACCGGCCAGTCCGCGAAGCGATCGCGGAAACTCTCGTAATGCTGCTGCGCCAGCAAGGTGGTCGGCACCAGAATCGCCACCTGCTTGTGGTTCTGCACTGCGACGAAGGCGGCGCGCATGGCGACCTCTGTCTTGCCGAAACCAACGTCTCCGCATACCAGTCGATCCATGGCCCTGCGCGATGCCATGTCGCGCAATACAGCATCGATGGCGTCCTGCTGGTCGGGGGTGACTTCGAAGGGAAAGCTGCTGGCGAAGCTGCCGTAATCGATGTTGTCCACGCGGTACGCAAAGCCTTGGCGTGCTTCGCGACGAGCATAGATGTCCAGCAGTTCCACGGCGACATCGCGAATCTTCTCCGCCGCCTTCTGTCGCGCCTTCTGCCATTGATCGTTGCCGAGCGAATTCAATGGGGCCAGGTCGGGTTCGCTGCCACCGTAGCGGCTGATCAGGTGCAGGGAATACACGGGAACATAGAGCTTGGCGTCGCGGGCATATTCCAGCGTCAGGAATTCGGTTTCCTGATTGTCGATGGTCAGTGTCTGCAGGCCCCGGTAGCGGCCGACACCGTGCTCCAGGTGCACCACCGCAGCTCCGAGGTGCAGTTCGTTGAGATTGCGGATCAGCAGCTCCGTGTTGTCCTGCGCCCGACGGCGACGTCGGCGCTGGGCCACCCGCTGGCCGAAAAGCTGGGTTTCCGTGATCAGCAGGGCAGGCGGGTTGTGCAGCAGCAGTCCCTGGTCCAGAGGCGCCACGGTGATGCAGAGGCGTTGTGCGGCCTTCAAGAAGCCTGTCCAGGAGTCTACCGGCGCGGGTTGCACACCAATGCTCTTCAGCAGTTCCAGCAGACTCTCGCGGCGACCGGCGGATTCGGCGCAGAACAGCACGCGATGACTGGCATGCTCCTGGAGGATCCTTTCCAGTGCCTGCAGGGGGCTTTGCTGGCCGGGGCCGATGGCGGGCGGTGCCGCCACGTCGACCGTCAAGGTCTTGTCTGCCTGTGCGGGGGACTGAATGTCCACGCTCGGATACTGGCGCAGCAGAGCAAACGCTTCGTCCGGACTCAGGAACAGCTCAGCAGGCGGCAGAATGGGTCGCTGTCTGTCGTGCCGGCGGTCTTCGTAGCGTGACTTGATGTCATTCCAGAAGCGCAGGCCGGACGCCTGCAGATCCCCCGTGCGCACCACCAGCGTGTCGCGGGGCAGGTAGTCGAACAAGGTCTCGGGTGCGTCGAAGAACAGGGGCAGGTAGTACTCGATGCCCGCAGAATGCAGGCCCTGGCTGATGTCCTGGTAGACGCTGCACTGGCGCAGATCGACATCGAAGTGATTGCGGAAATTGCTGCGAAACAGGCTGATGCCTGCTTCGTTCATGGGGTATTCCTTGCCTGGCAGCAGCTGGATGCTGTCGACCTTCTGCAGGGAACGCTGGGTCTCCGGATCGAACAGGCGCAGGCTTTCGATTTCGCTGTCAAACAGATCGATGCGATAGGGGTGTTCGGCGCCCATCGGGTAGATATCCATGATGGCGCCGCGCACCGCGAATTCGCCATGTTCATGGACGGAGTCCACACATTGGTAGCCAGCACTCTGCAGACGGCGGCGCATGGTCTCGGGCTCGAATTCGCCACCGACCTGCAATTGCAGGCTGTTGCCCAGCACGTAACTGCGCGGGCAGAGTCGATGCATCAGACTGGAGACAGGGAGCACGAGTATGCCCTTGCGCAGCTGAGGCAGGCTCGACAGGGTGCTGAGGCGATCCGAGACGATGTCCTGGTGTGCTGAGAAATTGTCGTAGGGCAGCGTCTCCCAGTCCGGCAGAGCGAAGAGTGGAAGACTGCCATCCTGCGGGCAGAAGAAACCGAGCTCGCGACGGATGGCATCGGCTTCCTCCGTGCTGGCGGTGACAACGACCACCGGTCCGCGGTGCCTGCTGGCGATGCCGGCCAGGGCCAGGCTGAGTGCGCTGCCAGGCAGACTGGACCAGCGCCGGTGGTCGCCGGGGCTGGATGGCAGGTCGGGATCGAGAATGCTGATGTTGCGCATGGAGTCGGCGCTCGAATTCGAAAGGGCGGGAATTCTGGCACAATCCGCGCGGGACTGGCAGGGCCAAGCGAGGCCGCGCAGCGGGCTCAGGGACTCCGCCAGCGCCTGTGCCAAGCCAGCGCCGGGTTGCGCCCCTATTGCAATCCAAAGATAATACCAGCCTCTCCAACAACCTCTCTAACAAAGGTGCAGCCAGTGACTCGACCCAGTTTGGACGACTATTTCGGTGATTGGAAACAACGCGAGGCGCTGGCTCAGGAGATGATTCCTGTCGTCGGTCGTCTCTACAGTCAGCGCAATGTGGGCATCTTCCTGTACGGTCGCGCGCTGCATAACCGCTCCGTTGCCAACATCATGAAGTCGCATCGTTTCGTCCGTCAGGTGGGGCGCAACGAGATGTCCGAGTTCGAGAGTCATCCAGTCCTCATGGCCCTGGCCAGGCTCGATCTGGCGCACTGCCACATCGATCTTGGCAAGCTCACCGTGCGCTATATGGAGCAGCAGGAGCAGCTTGGTGCCGCGGCGCTTCCCGTGGAAGAGTTCGTGGCTAGCGAACTGGGCTACCTGGTTGGTGTGAAGACCAAGCCCATCGAGAAGTCACAGGATGTCGTGCTGTACGGCTTCGGGCGCATCGGACGCCTCATTGCCCGCCTGCTCATCGAGCGCACCAGCACAGGGGAAGTGATGCGATTGCGTGCGATCGTGGTGCGCCCCGGCAAGGAAGGTGATCTTGAGAAGCGCGCCAGCCTGCTGGTGTCCGATTCGGTGCATGGGGCCTTCCAAGGCACAGTGCGCGTGGACGAAGAAAATGGTTGCCTGATTGCGAACGGCAATGTCATCAAGGTGATCTACGCGAACCGCCCGGATGAAGTGGATTACACCAAGTACGGCATCCAGGACGCATTGATCATCGACAATACCGGCTCCTGGCGCGACGAAGCCGGGCTGTCCCAGCATCTCAAGGCCAAGGGGGCCAGCAAAGTGGTGTTGACAGCGCCAGGCAAGGGCGGGCTGAAGAACATCGTGTATGGCATCAATCACGACCAGATCAAGCCTGAAGACAGAATCATCACGGCAGCGTCCTGCACCACCAATGCCATCGCTCCTGTCTTGAAAGTCATCAATGACAAGTTCGGCATAGAGCATGGCCACGTCGAGACGGTGCATGCCTATACCAACGACCAGAACCTCATCGACAATTATCACGAGGGCAACCGTCGTGGTCGCAGTGCCGCCTTGAACATGGTGCTTACCGAGACTGGAGCGGCCAAGGCTGTCGTCAAGGCTGTGCCGGAGCTCGAGGGCAAGCTGACAGGCAATGCAGTACGTGTGCCGATACCCAATGTTTCCATGGCCATACTTAGTCTGCATCTCAACCAGGCGACCACCAAGACTGAGCTGAACGAGTTCCTGCGCCTTATCGCGCTGCATTCCAAGTTGCAGAACCAGATCAGCTACACCCAGGCAGCGGATGCTGTTTCCAGCGACTTCGTCGGATCGCGGGAAGCCGCCATCGTGGATTCCACGGCCACCATCGTGCAGGGCAACAACTGTGTGCTCTACCTCTGGTATGACAACGAATTCGGTTACTGCAATCAGGTAGTCCGAATGGTTTACAAGATGGCCGGAGTCCAGTATCGCCTTTACCCGCTGGAAGGTTAGGCAGGAAAAGGTGCTGGATTGTCCCCTAAACCGGTGGCAATCCAGTCTTCGGCTAACTATACTTACCGCGCCTAACTGGCCGCTATACAAGAAAATTTCAAGCGATCGCTATCGCAACCAGACTTGATGCCGGACACCTCGCCTGCCCGGCGCCTTTGGGTGCACTTCACGCTTGAATTCGACGCGCATCATCGGCTGTATGGTTTCATGAATTCCCTGTAACGATTAGGCTTGGCGAATGATCAAAATTACGCGCGGGTTGGATATTCCACTTCTGGGGGAACCGGAACAGCAGATCACGGAAGCGCGACAGGTTCGCTGCGTTGCCCTGCTCGGACGAGATTATGTCGGGATGAAGCCCACCATGGCGGTTCGCGAGGGCGATCGCGTGAAGCTGGGTCAGCCCGTGTTCGAAGACAAGAAAACGCCCGGAGTGATCTACACCGCGCCAGCCAGTGGCGTTGTGCGCGCGATCAATCGTGGAGAGCGTCGTGTGTTTCTCTCGCTGGTCATCGAGGTCGATGAAGCGGCCGGCGATCACGTGGAATTCCCGAGTTTTGCCAGCGGTCAACTGGCGTCGCTTGAGCGAGCCGCGGTCGTGGACAATCTGGTCAAGTCAGGCCTCTGGACGGCGCTGCGAACTCGCCCCTTCAGCAAGGTGCCTGCGCTCGATGCCCGTCCCCAAGCCATCTTCGTGAATGCCATGGACACCAATCCACTTGCGGCTGATCCGGAAGTGGTGGCGCGCCAGTCAGGCGATGACTTTCTGCACGGCATCAACATCCTCTCGCGTCTTACCGAAGGCGCGCTGTACGTCTGTCGCGCGGCCGGCAGTTTCGCAGGTCTGGAAGATCACGCGTTTGCTGCCAATGTCAAGGTGGAAAGCTTTGATGGCCCGCATCCTGCGGGCCTGAGTGGAACGCACATCCACTTTCTGAATCCGGTCAGCCTGAAAAAGCAGGTATGGAGCATTGACTACCAGGACGTGATCGCAGTCGGCAAACTGTTCACCACCGGCCGGCTGAATGTGGAGCGCGTGGTTGCGTTGGCCGGCCCGCAAGTCGAGAGGCCGCGTCTGGTGCGCACCCGCATCGGAGCGAGCCTGGAAGAGTTGTGCGCCGGAGAATGCAAAGCGGGGGAGAGCCGCGTGATTTCCGGTTCCGTGCTGTCCGGTCGCAAGGCACATGGCGTCGAGAATTATCTCGGGCGCTATCATCTACAGGTCTCGGTGCTGCAGGAAGGTCGAGAACGGGCATTGCTTGGCTATCTGTCGCCTGGCACTGAACGACATTCCGCACTTGGCATCTATCTCTCAAGTTTCTTCAAGGGGCGCAAATTCGCACTTACCACGTCCACCAATGGCAGTCCACGTGCCATGGTGCCTGTGGGCAGCTACGAGCGGGTCATGCCTCTGGACATTCTGCCCACGCAACTGTTGCGTGCGTTGATCGTGGGTGACATCGAAGTGGTGCAGAGCCTGGGTGGGCTTGAACTCGACGAAGAAGATCTTGCTTTGTGCACCTATGTCTGTCCCGGCAAGTATGAATACGGTCCAATCCTGCGGGACAATCTGACTCGCATCGAAAAAGAAAGTTAGTGGATAAGGCAACTATGGGTTTGCGCAGAATACTCGATGACCTGGCACCGCAGTTTGAGAAGGGCGGGCGCTACGAAAAGTTCTATCCCCTGTACGAGGCAGTGGACACGATCCTGTACACCCCCAGTCGTGTCACGGTCTCCGGTTCGCATGTGCGGGACGGCGTCGATCTCAAGCGCGTCATGATCACCGTCTGGTTTGCCGCGTTCCCGGCCATGTTCTACGGCATGTACAACATCGGCTTCCAGGCCAACACGGCGATGCAGGCGATGGGGATCGCCGCCAAGACCGACTGGCACGGATGGCTGATC
>JALREE010000232.1 GCA_023256835.1 Pseudomonadales bacterium
CAGGACCTGGTGGTGTTCGGCGAAGTGGGTTTGGCGGGCGAAATCCGCCCGGTGCCCGGTGGGCAGGAGCGCCTGCAGGAGGCGGCCAAGCACGGTTTCAAGCGGGCCATCGTGCCCAGGGCGAATGTGCCGCGCGGCGGCATTCCCGGCATGCACATCACAGGAGTCGCGCGACTGGCGGAAGCCATCGCGGCCATAGCGGAGTTATAGATGCAGGACACCATCGTCTCGATTCGCAATCTTTCCAAGACCTACGCCGGTGGCTTCAAGGCTCTGAAGCAGGTCAATCTCGATATCCGGCGGGGCGAGATCATCGCCCTGCTGGGGCCGAATGGCGCGGGCAAGACCACGCTGATCTCGACCATCTGCGGTCTGGTCAACCCCAGTGAAGGGCAGGTGCTGGTCGACGGCTTCGACATCATCCGGGACTTCCGCAAGACGCGCTCGCTGATCGGGCTCGTGCCGCAGGAGCTGACCACGGATGCCTTCGAGTCCGTGCTCTCCACCGTCACCTTCAGTCGCGGACTCTTCGGCAAGGCACCGGACCCGGCCCACATCGAAGCGGTGCTGCGTGATCTGAGTCTGTGGGAGAAGCGCAACAACAAGATCATCACGCTTTCGGGCGGCATGAAGCGTCGCCTGCTGATCGCCAAGGCGCTGTCGCACGAGCCGCGCGTGCTGTTCCTGGACGAGCCCACGGCCGGTGTGGATGTGGAATTGCGCAAAGACATGTGGGCGCTGGTAAGACGGCTGCGCGACTCTGGCGTCACCATCATCCTGACCACGCATTACATCGAGGAGGCCGAGGAAATCGCCGACCGCATCGGCATCATCACGCGTGGCGAACTGCTGCTGGTCGAGGACAAGAGCGAGCTGATGCGAAAGCTCGGCAAGAAGCAGCTGATCATGGATCTGCTGCAGCCGCTGGCAGACATTCCTGACACACTCGCCCACTACACTCTCGCACTGTCGGCTGATGGCCTGCAGCTGACACACACCTACGACAGCCAGGGGGCAGACGCCGACATCACGGCATTGCTGGACGATCTGCGGCGCGTGGGCATCCACTTCAAGGACATTCGCACAACACAGAGTTCACTGGAGGAAATCTTCGTGAAGCTGGTGGAGGAAGCACGATGAACTGGTACGCGATCAAGGCCATCTACAAATTCGAGATGGCGCGCACCCGCCGCACGCTGCTGCAGAGCATCGTGGCGCCGGTCATCTCCACCTCGCTGTATTTCGTGGTGTTCGGCGCCGCCATCGGGGGGCGCATCCAGGAAGTCGAAGGTGTGAGCTATGGCGCCTTCATCGTGCCGGGGCTCATCATGCTCTCCCTGCTCACCAACAGCATCTCGAACGCGTCCTTCGGCATCTATTTTCCGAAGTTCAGCGGCACCATCTACGAGTTGCTCTCGGCGCCGGTGTCCATGTTCGAGGCGGTGCTAGGGTATGTCGGGGCCGCGGCCAGCAAATCGCTGATCCTGGGCACGATCATCCTGGCCACCTCGGCCCTGTTCGTGCCACTGCAGATTGCTCATCCCTTCGTGATGATCCTGTTCCTGCTGCTCACCTGCATCACCTTCAGTCTGTTCGGTTTCATCATCGGCATCTGGGCAGACAATTTCGAGAAGCTGCAGTTGATTCCCATGCTGATCGTGACGCCGCTGGTGTTTCTCGGCGGCAGTTTCTATTCGGCCAGCATGCTGTCGCCGTTCTGGCAGACAGTCACCCTGTTCAACCCCGTGCTCTATCTGATCAGCGGCTTCCGCTGGAGCTTCTATGAACTGGCGGATGTCAGCATTGCAGTGAGTCTGGGCATGATCCTGATGTTCCTGCTGGCCTGCATCGGCACCGTGTGGTGGATATTCAAGACTGGTTATCACATAAAGAAATAGAGGCACTCGACAGGTCATGGCGGCAGACAGCTTTCTCGGACAGAACATCGGCAATATCGCGGCAGTGCTGTGGTTCCTGCTGTGTTTTCGCGGCTATGTTCTCTACACGGCCAGACGCAGCCACGACACGCCGACCCTGGCCTTTGCCATGCATCGCCATCGCAAGCAATGGATTCGCAAGGCGCTGCGGCGCGAGAACCGCATCGCCGATACCAACATCATCGCCAACCTCGAGCGCAATGTGTCGTTCTTTGCGTCCACCACCCTGTTCATTCTCGCCGGCCTCATGACAGTGCTGGGCACTTCGTCCGAGACGGTGATCCTGATGCTCAGCGAGATTCCCTTTTCGGATCAGAATTCCCGCGGCGAGTGGGAGCTCAAGGTGCTGCTCCTGATCTGCCTGTTCGTCTATGCCTTCTTCAAGTTCACCTGGGGTCTGCGGCAGTTCGGTCAGGTGTCGGTGATGCTGGGAGGGGTGCCCGAGCGCAGCGAGAACGCGCCGGACGCGGTCATCGAGCGACACATCGAGACGATCTCGAAGATGGCCTCCAAGGCCGCGGGCAATTTCAACAACGGGCTGCGCACCTATTACTTCAGCATGGCCGTACTGGGTTGGTTCGTGAACTTCTGGGTCTTCATGCTGCTGTCAGCCTGGGTGGTCGGTGTGCTGTACCGGCGGGAATTCCGTTCGGACACCCTCGCCATCATGATGGACAACCTGCCGGACTGAGCGCCCGTCGCGCTTGTGCTTGAGTCAGCCCATCGAGTGGTTTACTTTGGCTGCCCGACAATAACAACGAGTCCCTGCCGATGAGTCTCTACAGCCTCCTCAACCTGCTGGCCTTTGCCGGCCTGCTCTACATGGTCTACCACGTCGGTCGCACTCAGACCTCCCTCTCACGGCGCGTATTCACCGGCTTGCTGCTCGGGCTGGCGTTCGGCTTTGCCCTGCAGTTGCTCTATGGCAGCGGCACCACCGTGATGATGGAAACCCTGAACTGGACCAATCTTGTCGGGGACAGTTATGTGCGCCTGCTGCGCATGATCATCATGCCTCTGATCCTGGTGACCATGATCGGGGCGGTATTGAAGATGGATGCGGTGGCCTCGCTTGGGCGGATCGGTGCCTCCGTCATCGGCATGCTGGTGCTGACAACCGCCATTGCAGCCTTGATCGGCATTGCCGTGACGCTGGTGGCGGGACTCAGTGCGGAAGGCATGGTGGGCGGTGCGCGCGAACTCGCCCGGGAAGAAGTGCTGGAAGGACGGCTCGACACGGTCGTGAGCCGAATGAGTCTGCCGGATACCATTGCCGGCTTCATTCCCACCAACATCTTCGCCGACCTCACCGAGGCGCGGGACAACTCCATCATCTCTGTCGTGATCTTCGGCATCCTGGCCGGCATCGCGGCATTGCTCGTGTGTCGCGACAAGCCGGAACACCGGGACACCATCCGCAATGCGGTCGACGCTGCCCAGGCCGTGGTGATGCAACTGGTGCGCATCGTGATGGCTCTGACACCTTACGGCATTCTCGCGCTGATGACCTATGTGGTGGCCAGCTCGAATGCGCAGGACATCCTGAATCTCATCAGCTTCGTGCTCGCGTCCTATGTCGCCATCGCGCTGATGTTCGGTGTGCACGCGTTGTTCGTCATGGCGGCGGGATCCAATCCTCGAGCGCATTTCCAGAAGATCTGGCCCGTGCTCAGTTTTGCCTTTGCCACTCGCAGTTCGGCCGCCACGATTCCCCTGACGGTGAAGACACAGATCGAGGAATTGAAGGTGCCATCGCCGATTGCCAACATGGCGGCGAGCTTTGGCGCGACGATCGGACAGAATGGGTGTGCCGGCATCTATCCGGCCATGCTGGCGGTGATGGTGGCGCCGACGGTGGGGGTCGACCCCCTGGCGCCTGGCTTCATTCTCAGCTTGATCGCGATCATCGCCATCAGCTCCTTCGGCATTGCTGGCGTGGGCGGCGGTGCCACGTTCGCGGCCCTGGTGGTGCTGCCGGCCATGGGTCTGCCGATCACCCTGGTGGCCTTGCTGATTTCCATCGAGCCGCTGATCGACATGGGGCGTACGGCGCTCAATGTCAGCGGGGCGATTACCAGTGGCGTGGTGAGTCAGCGCGTGCTGGGCCTGCCGCAGGAGGCAGGCGCAACTCAGGAAACAACACGCTGAAGTCAGGGCGAGATGGTCTGGGAAGCCTGCGCGGCTCCCCGGTCATTACACGTAGTAGGAGCGCAGCGGCGGGAAGCCGTTGAATTCGATGGCGCTGTAGCTGGTGGTGTAGGCACCGGTGGAGAGCCAGTACATGCGATCGCCGATGGCGAGGTTCAGCGGCAGGCCGTACTTGTAGTGCTCGTACATGATGTCGGCGCTGTCGCAGGTCGGTCCTGCAATCACCACTTCTTCCAGTTCCCCGTGCTTTTCCGTGTAGATCGGGTACTTGATGCACTCGTCCATGGTCTCGATCAGGCCGGAGAACTTGCCCACATCGGTGAATATCCAGCGCTGCAGCGCGGTGTGCGACTTGCGTGAGATGAGTACCACCTCGGACACCAGCACGCCGGCGTTGGAGATGAGCGAACGGCCCGGCTCGAGAATGATCTCCGGGAAGTCATCACCGAAGTCTTCCTCGATGAAGCGGGTGATCTCTTCCGCGTAGGTGTCGAGCGTGTTGGCACGGGTGATGTAGTTGGCGGGGAAACCGCCGCCCAGATTCACCATCTTCAGTGTGATGTTGTCCTCTTCCTGCAGGCGCTCGAAAATCACCTTCACCTTGCCGATGGCAGCATCCCAGGCGCCGATGTCGCGCTGCTGCGAACCCACATGGAAGGAGACGCCGTAGGGCACCAGGCCGAGATCGCGCGCCAGCACCAGCAGGTCCATGGCCATGTCGCTCTGACAGCCGAACTTGCGCGATAGCGGCCAGTCAGCGGTGCCGCTGCCCTCCGTCAGGATGCGGACATAGACGCGTGAGCCCGGAGCCGCTTTGGCGATATTGCGGAC
>JALREE010000252.1 GCA_023256835.1 Pseudomonadales bacterium
GGTCGAGATGCACTTCCTGCCCGATGTCTACGTGGCCTGCGATGTCTGTCAGGGGAAGCGCTACAACCGCGAGACGCTGGACGTGAAGTACAAGGGCAGGAACATCTGCGAAGTGCTGGAGATGACCATCGAGGACGCGCGCGAGTTCTTCGACGCCGTGCCGGCGATCGCGCGCAAGTTGCAGACCCTGATCGAGGTGGGACTCTCCTATCTTTGTCTGGGCCAGGCGGCGACCACACTCTCAGGGGGCGAGGCGCAGCGGGTGAAGCTGGCCCGCGAGCTGTCCAAGCGCGACACCGGCCAGACGTTGTACATCCTGGACGAACCCACGACAGGCCTGCACTTCGAGGACATCAAGCAACTGCTGGCCGTGCTGCACCGGCTGCGCGATGACGGCAACACCATCGTGGTGATCGAGCACAATCTCGATGTCATCAAGACCGCCGACTGGGTGGTGGACCTGGGGCCCGAGGGCGGCAATGGCGGCGGTCGCATCATCGCCGAGGGCACCCCGGAAGAGGTCGCGCGCCACCCGGAGTCGCACACGGGACGCTATCTCGCGCGCCTGCTGGGCTGAGGCCGCACGGCGTCAGCGACAGCTGAAGTTCTGCGCCACCCAGTTCGCCGGCGTGTCCGCGCCACCCGCCGGCCCGGTGTACACCGCCTGCTGGGGCCACGGGCACAGTGGCCGTTCGTTGTCGATCACGCCATTGCTGCTGTGCGTCGCGATGATCTGCTGCGGTGCCGTGCCGTTCTCGACCCAGTCCACCAGCGCGTCCAGCTTGTCCCAGGTGTTCGGACCGGGCCCGCCGCCGCAGTGTCCCATGCCGGGCGCCAGGAACAGCCGGGTGCTCTGCCCCGCCGCCTGCATGTCCCCACCGAAACTCGCCGCCACCATCGCATCGAAGTACTGCACCGTGGCCTTCGCCGAGGACAGGGAATCGCTCCAGCCGTGATACAGCAGCAGCTTGCCGCCTTCATCCTCGAGGAAACGGCGCAGATCCGGGTCGGTGGCATCCATCAATTCCTGCATGAGCGCCGCCTTGCCGCTGGCCAGATCGTTGATATCGAAGTCGAGCCAGGAGAACTGGGGCAACACCGCATTGCGCCCGGGCACATGGGTGGGATTGCTCAGATCGGGCACCGTCATGCCCGGGTCCTCTTCATAGAACAGATAGTTCACATGATCACCAGCCGGCCCGACGAGCATGGTCGGCGCGTTGCGATTGCGCGCAGACGGCACATAGAGATTGATCCATTCCAGCTCCGAGCCCAGCGCCTTGCCGGGATAAAGCACATTGCCAGCCGCATCGAGCGGCCCGCTGTAGAAATCGACCACGCTCTGCAGCTGCGCCGGCGTGAAGCAGGCATCGCTTGCGGCGCCGGCCGGGCATTGCAGATCGGCCAGGTCCCGACGCGGCTCGAAGTCGCAGGCAAGGGGATTGCCGAGCACGCCGTCACGAACGCCGTCATTGGCATCGCAGCGCGCCAGCACCCGCTCGTTGAGCGTCTGCAGCAACCTGACACTGTCGAAGCTGCCGTCGCCATCGGTGTCCACGGCGAGATTGCCGGCGAAGTCGTCCTTGAACAGTCGCTGCAGCCACCACACGCCGGCGGCGTTCATGGCCTGGTAGTAGTTCACGGGCGCGCCCGCCACGATGCCGTCGAAGTCCTCGGGAAAGCGCTGGGCTTCCATCAGGCCCTGCCGCCCGCCCGTGGAACAGCCCTCGAAATAGGAATAGGTGGGCTCTGTGCTGTAGTAGCGCTCGGCCAGCGCCTTGCCGGCACGGGTGGTGAGATGCACGGAGCGATAGCCGAAGTCGATCTCGGACTGGCGGTTGTTGTAGCCGAACAGCGAGCCCGGCTCGGTGACATTGTCATGGCCGGTGTTGCTGTTGGCCACCGCATAGCCCTGGGCCAGGCGCTGGTCGGCGAAGTCCAGGTCGCCATCCTTGCCGCCATCGCCCCACATCAGAAACCGTGCGTTCCACTGCGACGGCAACGGCAGCTGGACATGGTAGTGCGTGGAGGGGCCGATCAGGCCGCGCACGTGGCAATACGCCGGCACCGAATCGGTCGCGGGCACGATGCGGGCAGAGAGGATGGTCAGGTCGGGCAGTTGCTGCAGGGCGGCACAGGCCTCGGCATCGCTGGCCGACACCTCGGAGGTCTGGGCCGAGGCAGCGAGCGCCAGCAGGCCGGCAGCGAGCGTGGTACACAGGCGCAAGGCGATAACTCGGGAGGGCGTTCTTGTCATTGGTCTGCTCCGGAAAAAAGGCTGTCGGCCTGCAGGCTATCACTGCCGGCGCGACAGCATAAAGTCTTTCGCTAACCGACGCAGTCACAGCAAGCTTCAGGCCAGAACAACAAATCCAGTCATTTCATGCGCTTGCAGAATCAGCGGCCGACAGTTATGCGTCTTCCCGCCACAATCAGCGTTATCCGACCACCCCTCACGGACAGGCCTCCGGGGCGACTTTTTCCGCGGCCGTGCAAGAATCTGCCCGCTGTCCGGGTCACAACCTCGAGTCCCCGGCCCGCCAGGTCCCCGATGCCCGGGTGGGACTCGCCCACACGGTGGGGCGGGGCGCCAACGCCGCCGTCGTCGTGCTCCAGCGCTGATCCCACCGCTCAGCGGTCGCGCAGGAACCAGCCCCGGGGGTCCCAGGCGCGCAGCGCGGCCACCTCCGCCTCGGAGACCGGTGCCAGCTCGCGCACCGTGTCGGCCACCTGCAGGTCCCACCCGCAGGCCGCCACGGCGGCGGCGACCCGCTCGCCGAGGGGCTCCGTTCCCGCCGGCACGGCGGTCAGCACGAGGTCGTCACCTCCGGGGAGCTTCTCCAGGATCCCGAGGTCGGTGACCAGCGCCCGGACCGCCCGGCCCGGGGAGGTGACGTAGCCACAGCGTTCCGGGGTGCGCTGCGGTGTGAGCGTCGCCACCACCACGCACTCCACCGCCACGCTGGCGACGTCGTTGCCGCCCCCCGAGCCGACCAGGAACGGACCGTCGGGGATCAGGGTGGAGTTGATGTTCCCCGACCGGTCGATCTGGGCACCCCCGAGGCAGGCCAGGGTCCGGGTGCCCGGTCCACCCACCAGCGTCCCGAGCACCGTCGAGGCGTCGCCGAGCATGACGGACCGGGGGAAGTTGCGGTGGTTGAGCACGAACGGGTCGGCCGGCACCGGGTCGTAGCCCCACAGCCCGATCTCCGCCGTCAGCTGCACGGCGCTGCCCCGTTCCCGGGCGGCGGCGAC
>JALREE010000294.1 GCA_023256835.1 Pseudomonadales bacterium
TACGATCAGGCCTTGCTTTCCGGCGTGCTGGCCCTGGTCGACCCGGACTGGCAGATCGCCCGCGAGACGGCCATCCGCCTGCCCATCGTCCTCACCCTGCTCAGTTCTCTGGTGGTGCTCGTCACCGCCCTGGGCATGCGCGAGGTGCCGGGGGCGCATCCGCCCTTGTCCGCTGCGACCGGCAGCCGCCTCGCCGCGCTCGCCGAGGCCTCGCGCCAGGTGCTCAGGGCGGCGCGCTGGACCTTCGCCCATCGCTTCGTGCTGTTCGTGATCCTGGCGGCGCTGGCATTGGACAGCGTGGCCCGGCAGTTCGTGGTGCTGGCCAGCGAGTATTACCGCTTGATCGACATCCCCGTGTCCTGGTTCGGCTTCATCGGGGCCGGCATGTCCCTGTTCGGCATCGTCACGGCCCGAGTGTCACGGCATCTGGTGCAGGCCCGCAGCCCGGCCTTCAACTTCGGCGTGCTGTGCGCCCTGCTGCTGGGTTCGTTGCTGGGACTGGCCCTGGCGATCCCGTTCGGCGGACTGCTGTTTGCCGTGGGTGCCTTTGCCGTGATGGGCATGGTGCAGTTCCAGGCGAGTTTCTATCTCAACCGCGCGGTGGATTCGTCCTTGCGCGCCACGGTGCTCAGCTTCAAGGGGCTGGCGCTGAACCTGGGGCTGGGCCTGGCCAGTCTGCTCTACACCGCCCTGGTGGCCGCATTGCGAAGCGCTTGCGTTGATGGGGAACAGGATGTGCTCTTTATTGATGCGCTGGCGTGGTTTCCTGCGTATCTCCTTGTGTTGCTTGTCATCATTGTGGCGCTGGCGCGCCGGGAGAAGGGAAGATGGACGCCTGGTTGATGCAGTGGCTGGAGAACAATCGGGACCAGGCTCTGTGGCTGGTGCCTCTGCTGGCCTTTGCTGAGGCGGCGGTGGGTCTGGGACTGTTCGTCTCGGGCGTGCTGCTGGTGACGGCGGCCACGCTGCTTTACACCCAGGGGCTCGCCGGCCTGCCGCAGATCATCGCGCTGGCCTGGGCCGGAGCCCTGCTGGGCGATCACAGCGGCTTTCTCACCGGGCGTTACTTCGGTCCGCGCTTTCACCATCTGCGTCTGGCTCAGCGTTACCGGCAGAACCTGCTCAAGGCCGAGGCCATGGTGCAGCGCCACGGCGCCGCGGCGATCTTCATCGGGCGCTTCGTGCCGGCCATTCGCAGCATCGTGCCGGTGCTGGTGGGCATCAGCGGCTTTGCGCGGCTGCGCTATCTGGTGGTGGATGCCCTGGCCTGTCTCCTGTGGGCCTTGGCGCTGGCCGCCATCATCGCCGGTCTTGATACCCTCTGGTGATTCGCGATTGCTCTTGGCGATGCAAGTGGTTGCCATCTCATTCAGTTGCAAACACACAGGAGTTTCCGGCGTTCCCGCCTCGAAAGGGTCATGTTATCTTGCATGCAGATGAAGCAACTCGACGACCGGCCTTGCGAGGACGCTGCCTGCTGGATTCGCCTGCGAAAAGAGGTTGACATATGCGGTCAAGCCATCTTGCCTCGGAGGTGCGCGACGCACCATCCATTGCCCTTGACTCGCACTTCGCGCGCTTATGTTCCTGAAGTATTTCTACCCCCCCCCATTCGTTTGGCTGGCGCGGAAAAAGTCGATTGGTTTTACCTTATCGTCATTCGTTAACTTGTCTAATGCACGTCCTGCCGTATAGGCTTCGCCAATGTCGTGGACAAAGGCCCCAAGTTCCATGATGGACTGACCCTCATCAAAAAGGAGAGATACCAATGAAGATAAGACGTTCCAGATTTTCCGCCCTGGGCCTCAGCGTCCTGCTGAGCCTGCCGCTGCTGGCCAATGCCCAGCTCGCGGACCGCAAGATGCTGACCGATGACGCCGTGAAGAACATCATGGCAGCGGCCGAGGCTGAGGCCCGCGCCAACAACTGGAACGTGGTGATCGCCCTGGTGGACGATGGCGGCCACCTGCTGAGCCTGCAGCGGCTGAACAACACGCAGACCGCCAGCATCGACATCGCCATCGGCAAGGCGCGCACGGCGGCAGCGTTCCGTCGTCCGTCCCAGGCCCTGGAAACCATGATCCCGAACCGCCCCGCCTTCATGAGCGTGTCCGAGGAGTACGTGCTGATGGAAGGCGGGGTGCCCATCGTGGTGGATGGCGTGACCCTCGGCGCCGTGGGCGTGTCCGGCGTGCAGGCCAGCCAGGATGCGCAGATTGCCGCAGCCGGCGTGGCCGGCCTGCAGCAGTAGCAACGCGCCGGGCCGAAGCCGGAAAAGGTTGAACTCGGCCGGTGGCAGCACGTATGCTCCCGGGCAAGTTCCGCCGCGGGCGGACTCGCCTTCCCCATGACCACGCACAATAACAACGATCTTCAGGAGTCATCATGTTCTCATCACGCAAGCTGCTGTTCACCTTGATTTCCTCGGCCGTGCTGCTCAATGCCTGCAGCGACGCCACCACCCCCAGCTCCGCGTCCGCCACGGCCACTCCGGCTCCGGCTGCGGCAGCCCCTGCGCCGGTGGGCAACCCCATCAGCGGCGTGGGCATGCCCAACCCGAACCCGGTGGTCACCCAGAACTGGGGCGAACTGCCTGCCGGTCGCACCTGGGGTTCCACCGCGGGCATCGACATCGACCCGATCGACGGCCACATCTGGGCCTATGAGCGCTGTGGCGCGGGCAGCTTCGGCGCCGGTGCGCCCGTCACCTGCGATACCAATCTGGTGGACCCCATCTTCAAGTTCGACCGTCACACCGGCGCGGTGCTGGCGAACTTCGGCGCAGGCGTGATGGTCACGCCCCACGGCATTCATGTGGACAGCGAAGGCAATGTCTGGGTGACGGACTTCGCCACCAATGCCGACGAGACCAAGGGCCAGCAGGTGCACAAGTTCAGCCCGTCGGGCGAACTGCTGCTCAGCCTGGGCACGCCCGGCAAGACAGGCAACGACGAGGCCCACTTCAATCAGCCCAACGACGTGATCGTGGGCCCGGACGGCAGCATCTATGTTTCCGACGGCCACAACGCCCAGGGCATGATCACCAACCAGGCCATGGCCGAGGGCCGCGCCAATGGCGAGACCTCGCGCATCATGAAGTTCGCGCCGGACGGCACCTTCATCAAGCAGTGGGGCCAGATCGGCGTGCAACACGGCGAGTTCCGCACGCCCCACGCCATGGAATTCGATTCCCGTGGCCGTCTGTGGGTGGCCGATCGCGGCAATCACCGCATCGAGATCTTCGACCAGGACGGCAACTACCTGGAATCCCGCTACATGTTCAGCCGCATCAGCGGGCTGTTCATCACCGAGGACGACAGGCTCTACGCTATCGACTCGGAGTCCAGCCCCACCAACCATCCGGGCTGGCGCAATGGCGTGCGCATCGGTCACATCGATCACGACCACGTCGAGGGCTTGATCCAGCCGTTCGAGCGTGAGGATCGCGTGTATCAGGGCACGGCAGGGGAAGGGGTGGCGGTGGATGCCGATGGCACGGTGTTCGCGGCCGAAGGCCCGAACTCGCTGAGTCAGGCCGGTGGCGCCTTCACCAAGTACTCGGCCCGTTGATCGACCGGGGCCGCGCGGGGAGTGCCGCGCGGCCGTCTTTCAGGAGCATGTCATGAAGCACGCAGCAATCGGTTTGGCGTTCGGGACGCTGTGCCTGGTGGCGCAGGCGGCATTGGCTCAGACGCCTTCGGCGGCAGACGCGCACGCGGCCCATGGTCACGAGCACCCTCACGCCGCCAATGCGGCCTTGAGTCTGAATGCCGCGGAACCCTGGCAGACGGATGAACCGCTGCGTCGCGGCATGCTGCAGATCCGGGTGGCCAGCGCCATGCTGACCCCGGCCTTCGCGGCCGCGCAGCTCTCGCAGCCGCAGGCGGCGCAACTGGCCGAGGCGGTGCGCGGCAGCGTCAACACCATGATTGCGCAGTGTCAGCTGCCTGCGGATGCCGATGCCAATCTGCATGTCATCCTGGGTCGGCTGCTGGCTGCAGCCGCCGCTCTGCAAAACTCACCGCTGGCGCAGGACGGTCTGCCCGCCATCCAGGCGGCGCTGCAGGACTACGGTCACTACTTCGCTCACCCCGGCTGGCAGGAAGCGCCCGCTGCGGATGAGCACGCGCACCACTGATCCGCGCGGGCCTGTCGACCCGGCTCAGCGCCGGGTAGGCTGCAACGGTTTGCGGAATTTCACCGTCATGCGGTCGCTTTCGCCGATCGCCATGTACTTCGCCCTGTCGGTATCCCCCAGTCGCAGCGTGGGCGGCAGCGTCCACACGCCCTCCGGATGGTCCTTGGTGTCCAGCGGATTGGCATTGATCTCCGAGGTCGCCACCAGTTCGAAGCCCGCCTGGGTGGCCAGCTCGATCACGTAGTCCTGCGTCACATAGCCGGTGGTTTCCATGATCTCCATGCTGCTGCCCTCGGGGGCGCGATGCTCGACGATGCCCAGAATCCCGCCCGGCTTCAGCGCGGCGTAGAAGGCGGCGAAGTGCTCCTTCTGGGTTCCGGCCATGATCCAGTTGTGCACATTGCGGAAACTCATGGCCAGGTCGGCGGAGCCGGGCGGGGCGATCTGGGTCTCTGTCGGCGGGTAGAGGTGCGTGACGCGCACCTCGCCGTAGAGCTCCGGGTTGGCAGCGAGCATGGCCTGATAGGCCTCCAGCATCGGGGGCTGGTAGCTCAGGTGCGAGCGCGGCGAGAAGTGGGCGCCGTAGTAGACGCCGTTGCCCTTGAGGAAGGGGGCGATGATCTCGGTGTACCAGGCACCGCCGGGCAGGATCTCGATGACCGTCTGGCCCGAGGCGAGACCGAAGAACTGCAAGGTCTCGACCGGGTGCCGTGCAGCATTGCGGGCGATGTTCGCCGCGCTGCGGTGCTCGCCTGTGATCAGGGCCTGCAGGCGGGCCGCATCCGAAAGCTGTGCGTGGCTCTGGCCGGCCGCCAGGCTGAGCAAGGCGACGGTGGTCAAGGCCAGCAGGGGGCGCCAGGTGAAAGTGGACGCGATTCTTGTTGTAGTGTGCATCGTGGTCTCCAGAGGTTTCAGGGGTTCATGGGGTTGCAGCGTGTTCGTGTGCCTGCAGTCGCGCCGGTGAGGCCAGGTGGCGCCAGGCCTGTTCCAGCAGGCGGGCCAGCGTCTCGCGGTCGATGCGGGCGAGATCGATCAGGACCATCGGGTAATTCACATAGGCCTCGGTCAGATGAAACACCTCCGGGGCCTGTTCAAGCAAGCGCTCGCGCTCTGCCAGCTCGCAGCGGGTGACGAGGAAGCCTTCGGCATCCGAGCGCAGCCTGGCCAGCAGGCGGCCGTCCAGGGTGAGGGCCGGAGTCCCATGGGCGGTGCTGACTTCCACTCCGGGCAGCCGGGTGGCGAGTTCCACGGCGACAAGAAAGGGGCCGCGGTCAGAGGGCGTGGTCATGCGGGTGTACTCCTGTGGCGTTCATGTCAGTCATTCCTTCGGGCGCAGGGCCCGCTTGCGGGGCTCAGGCCTGCTCCTGCACCTTCACCCAGTGGCCTTTTTCCAGCAGGACCTCGAAGAGAGCCCAGTGCCGGAACTCATCGCGCAGGCAGAGGCCCGTCTGCCAGGCGCCGTCGCCGGCCAGGACCTTGTAGATGACCTGATCCTTGCCGGCTGGTGCGCCCTCGGCGGCGTCGATGATCTGCCGTACGCTCCACTGGCGGCCCAGGCGGCCGTTGCTGTAGCAGCGCCCGGCCAGGATCTGCGCCGGGTGCAGCGTGTCGCGGGCGGCATTCTCTCGCGCCAGTTCCAGCAGCTCGGTCAGGCCATCCACGGTGATGTCGACGTAGGAATCCAGCTGCTGCATGGCGGCCGCAAAGTCTTCCTGGGTCAGCTCGACATCCCGCAGGGCGGGTGCGGGCAAGGAAGAGGGCGCGTGACGCTTGCCCAGTGCCGCAGGATAGCGCCGCCAGCTGAAGGCGTAGTTGAACACGAAGGCCATGATGAGGATGCACAGCACATTGTCCAGCACTGGCATTAGCACGTAGTCGAAGCCCAGGGCCTGCACGTCGGGGCCCCCGATGACCGCCGTCAGGGCCGTGGCGCCGCCGGGCGGATGCAGGCAGCGCAGGTAGTACATGAGACCCACGGCCAGGCCGACGGCGGTGGCGCCCGTCAGCAAGGGCACCGGGATCAGCCGCGCACAGCTCACGCCGAGGATGGCCGAGAGCACATTGCCCCCGAGCACCGGCCATGGCTGGGACAAGGCCCCGTGGGGCACGGCGAACAGCAGCACTGCGCTCGCGCCCATCGAGGCCACCACCAGGGTTCGGCTGGCGGGCTCGCTCAGCACGCGCGCGCTCAGCCACCACAGCACCAGGATGCCGACGAAGGCCCCCAGGGCACTGAGCAGTTTCTCGGCATGACTGGTGGTATTGCGTTCGAGCCCGAGCAGGGCCCGCCAGGGGGAGCCAGAATTCATGAAGCGGCGCTTTTGCTGGTTGCGGGGCGGCTAGTCTAGCCGTCTCGTCCGCGTTTGGCGATTCAGCCCGCCAGGCCCTGCACGGCGGGCAGCAGGAGCAGCACGCACAGGGCGCTGCCGCTGCCCAGGGTAGCGCCGGCCAGGATGTCGGTGGGGTAGTGCACGCCCAGCAGCACCCGGCTCATGCCGACCAGACTCGCCCACAAGTAGCACAGGGGGGCCAGCGGGGGATAGCAGTGCAGCACCAGCGTCGCGAAGAGAAACCCCGCCGCCGTGTGCCCGGAAGGAAAGCTGAACTGGTCCGACGGCGTGATGGCGGCGCGGAAGGACTGCAGGCCGACGGCAGGGCGGTCGCGCCGGATGCTGTTCTTGAGAACCCAGTAAAGCGTGCGTTCCAGCGCGAAGCCTGCCGCCACCACCGTGAAGAAGTGCTGGCCGCGCGCGGCGTCCAGCAGCAGGGCCGTCAGCGCGGCCAGGACATAGAGCAGCCCGTCGCCGGTGTGCGAGATCCAGCGGATGGCCTTGTAGCGAGAGACGCGCAGGCTCCCATGCAGCCAGGTGAAGGTGAAACGGTCGAAGCGGTCAACGTGGCGTATCACAGCGTTCATGGGTGACTCCTTCTGCCAGTGGGGTGGGGAATGTCAGTCTGCGCGACTGGCGGCGTGCCAGTTCAGTCAACAGCTCGTCCAGGGTCTGCTTGATGGCCGCGCCACCGTAGCGTTCGTAGCCGCGTGCCTGCAGCGCTGCGTTGTAGTGCTGCAGCGACGCCCGGCACTGGGCGTCGGCGGTGAAGAATGCCTGCAGCCTCTCGACACTCGCACGTCGCGCATTCATACCGCAGCCTGAGCGTTCCAGAAAAAGAGCGTTGACTTGCTGCTCGAACTGGCCGGTCATCGGCAACGCCAGCAGCGGCTTGTGCAGGTAGAGACATTCGCTCATGAGGGTGAAGCCGGCGGTGGCGATCACCGAGCGGCAGCGGGCGAGGTCCTGCACGAAGGCATCGCCGCTGAAGGCGCGGTAATGGATGTTGCCGTCAACCCGCTCGGCGTGGTGGCCGTAGACGTGGAAGATTCTGTCCTCGAAGCATTTGAGCGTGTAGATCAGGGAATCGAAGGCGCTGGTGACATACACCACGTGGAAGGCCTCGTTTGCCGGCTGCAGATCGAGCACCTGCTGCCGCACGATGGGCGGGAAGATGCGCGTGCGCGCATTGGTGCCCGGCCCTTGCTCCAGCGAGGTCGCCAGTGCGATGTTCGGGCGCGGAATCATGAGCGTGATGATCAGCCGCGTGAGCCAGCGGTCGAGCAGCAGCGACGCCGGCACCTGGAACTTCATGTAGCGCAGGCGGTGCTGGTTGTCGAGACTGAGCAGGGGAATCCCGCGCCAGCGAGCCAGCCAGGCCGTGGCCGGTTCGAAGTCGGTGATCACGAGTTCGGGCTGGAAGTGATCGAACAAGTGGCGCAGCGCGCGGTTGCGTGCGATGGCCTTGCGCGCGCGGCGCAGATTGTAGGCGAGCGTGCCGAGGGCACTGACACGATTGTCGCGGCTGACGATGTGCAGGCCTTCGATCTCAAGACAGTCGAATTCGTCCTTGAGTGAGGCATAGCTGCGGTCATATGCCACCACGCGCACCTCGTGCCCTTTGTCGAGCAGATGACGCACCATTTCCCTGGCCCTGCTCGTGTGTCCGGAGCCCTCTCCGGAGACGCCGTAAATGATGCGGCTCACCCTGTCACCTCACTGCGCGCTGGAGACTGTCTGCTGTGCTTGTCAATGCGGGCATCCTGGCACAGTCGCATGACAGTTTGATGGCAGCGCAGGACGTGGCGACGTGGACGTTCTGGGTTACACTGCCCCGCGGTCACGAACGGACAAGCGCCGCATTCGCGCAGCCCACAACAAGAAGCAGGCGGCAGCACGCCCGCACAGGATCGATTCCCCATGAAACTCCCGTTGATCGACGTGTTCACTCTGCTTGTCTATCTGTCGGGCGTTCTGGCCATCGGGGTGCATTTCGGGCGGCGCAACACGTCCACGGAAGAGTACTTCCTGGGCGGTCGACAGTTCGCCGGCTGGGTGGTCGGCCTGAGTCTGGTGGGCACCTCCATCAGCAGCGTCACCTTCCTGGCCTATCCGGCCGACGGCTTCAAGACGGCCTGGCTGCGCTATCTGCCCAATCTCATGCTGCCGCTGGCCGCGCTGCTGGCCGTGCGTTACTTCATCCCTATCTTCCGTCGACACAATCTCACCACCGCGTACGAATATCTGGAGCTGCGCTATGGACCCGGCGTGCGCGTCTATGGCGCAGCCACCTTCATCCTGGCCCAGTTGGTGCGCATCAGCACCATTCTCTACCTGCTCTCCCTGCTGATTCAGCAAGTCAGCGGGCTCGACAGCACCTGGAGCGTGCTGATCGCCGGCGGCTTCGTCGCGCTGTACACGATCATCGGCGGCATCGAGGCCGTGATCTGGACCGATGTGATGCAAACCATCGTGCTGATGCTCGGCGGTGTGCTGATGCTGGTGGTGATCGTGCAGGCGCTGCCCGGCGGGCTGGGGCAGGTGTTCGACGTGGCACTTGAGGC
>JALREE010000023.1 GCA_023256835.1 Pseudomonadales bacterium
GCACAACACACTGCCCGAAGACACCAGCATGCACTGGCACGGTTTTCTGGTGCCGGCTGTCTGCGATGGCGGCCCGGCCCAGGTGATTCATCCGGGCGCCACTTGGAGCCCGGAGTTCACCGTGCTGCAAGGTGCCACGACGAACTGGTATCACTCCCATCTCATGCACGCCACCGGCCCGCAGGTGTACAAGGGGCTGGCCGGCATGATCGTGGTGGACGACGCCGACAGCGGACGCCTCGAGCTGCCATCTGACTACGGCGTGGACGATATCCCCGTGATCGTGCAGGACCGCGAGTTCAATGCAGACGGCTCGTTCCGTTATGTCAGCGAATACGCCGGCATGATCCAGGGCATTCAGGGCGACACCATCCTGGTGAACGGCACGCTGCACCCACATTTTGTCGCCACCACGCGCACCGTGCGTCTGCGTATTCTGAACGCGTCGAATGCGCGCACCTATCAGTTCGCGTTCGCGGACGAGCGCAGTTTCACGCAGATCGCCAGCGACGGCGGGCTGCTGGAAGCACCGCTGCCGCGCACGCGCATGATTCTGGCGCCGGCCGAACGAGCAGAGATTCTGGTCGATGTGAGCGATGGGCGCGAGGCGCTGTTGGTCAGTCACGGCCTGGTGTCCACCTACGCGGAATATCCGGGCGCCATGAGTCAGCTGGTGCGCAGCATGGACACCCAGAGCTTCGAGATTCTGGCCATCCGGCCGCAGTCCGCACTCGCCCCCTCGCCCATCGTGCCGGCGCAGTTGCGACAGATCGTGCGGCTGGACCCGAGCCAGGCTGTCACCACCCGCCCCGTGCGACTGATGATGGGCCATGGCATGCGCAGCGGCGAGGACAACGGCCCGCACTCGGGCATGCGCAGCGGCTTCGGCGGAGGCTTCGGTGGCGGCAACTACTCCATCAACGGCCGCCACCACACCATGGCCTTCATGAACGAGCGCGTGCCCCTGGGCGACATCGAGATATGGGAGCTGCAGAATTCCTCGCCGCTGACGCATCCGGTGCACATCCACAACATCCACTTCCAGGTGCTGGACCGCAATGGCGTGCCGCCACCTCCGGAGGAGCGCGGCCTCAAGGACACGGTGCGCGTGCTGTCCGGCGAGACGGTGCGCGTGATCCTGCGCTTCGAGCATTACCGGGACCCGGAAACCCCCTACATGTACCACTGCCACATGCTGGAGCACGAAGACCGCGGCATGATGGCGCAGTTCGTGGTGGTGTGAGCAGCACGTGGCGGCGTGAGACGAGCCGAATATCCATGCGCGGGCCCGCCACGGTATGATCCGGCGCATGCCGCACCCGTCCACTCATTCCCTGCCGTGCGGCAACGGAGCCCTGCTCATGCGTCCGCCTCTTCTCCCCGCCCTGCTGCTGGCCACCGGCCTGCTGTCGACACCGGCTGTCCTCGGCGCCGATGAACGCCCTCGACTGGTGCTGACCATCGTGGTCGACCAGATGCGCTACGACTATCTCAGCCGCTTCCGCGAGGAATTCAGCACTGGCCTGCAGCGCCTGCTGGATGAAGGCGCGGTGTTCACCAATGCGCATTACGAGGCCGCGCCCACAGTCACGGCGGTCGGTCATGCCACGATTCTAAGCGGCGCCCCGCCCGCCCTCAGCGGCATCGCAGGCAATGCCTTCTTTGACCGCAGTGCGGGACGCCAGGTGCAAAGCATCACCGACCCCGAGGTCACGGCGCTGGGCGAAGACGCTACTGGCGCTTCTCCGCGCCGTCTTGCCGTAAGCACTGTGGGCGACGAACTGCGCCTGTCCGGGAAAGGCGGCAAGGTCTTTGGTGTCTCGATGAAGGATCGCAGCGCAATCCTGCCTGCCGGACGTGCCGCCGACGGCGCCTACTGGTTCGGTGACAAAGGCACGATCGTCTCCAGCAGCTGGTATTTCCCCGCCCTGCCCCAGTGGGTGCTCGACTACAACGCCACGCGCCCCACTGCACGTTTCAGCGGCACGGAGTGGGCCGGCCTGCAGCTGCCCGCGCTGGACGACGAGAACTTTCACGCCCGCCTGGATGAAACCGCGCTGGCCGACGCGCTGGTGCTGGAGTTCGCGCTGCTGCTGATGGAACAGGAAGACCTCGGCACAGATGCGCGGACGGACCTGCTCTCGGTGAGCTTTTCCGCCACGGACGAACTCGGTCACAGTCATGGCATCGACGTGCCGCAGACACGCGCCATGATGCAGTCGGTGGACGCGCACATCGGGCGGCTGATCGACGCGGCCCGGCAGCGTGCCGGGCGCAACGGCCTGCTGGTGGTGTTCACAGGGGATCATGGTGTGGCAAGGCGGCCCGAGGACAACGCCGCGGATGGCCTGCCCGGCGGCCGCTATGACGCGCGCGACGAACGGCGTGCCGTGGAAGACGCGCTGGATGCGGCCTTCGGGCCGGGGAATTACGTGATCGGTTTTGGGGAAATGAGCATTTACCTGAATCATGCGCCATACGCCGACAGCGATGCGGCGACACGCCCGGCCACCCCGAGCCGAGCCGCGATGGAACAGGTCGCGGCTGCCACCCTGCGTCAGATGCCGAATGTCGCGCGGGTCTACACACGCAGCGAACTGGAGAGCCCGCTGTTCGCCGGCGATCGCATCGACCAGCGCGTGCGCAACGGCTTCAACACCTTGAACTCAGGCGACGTGATCGTGGTGCACGAGCCGGGCTGGATGAACCGGCCCGCCGGCACCACCCACGGCTCGCCCTACAACTTCGACAGTCATGTGCCGCTGATCTTCTGGGGGCATTCCTCTCTGATTCGCCCCGGTCGTTACCCCACGCAGGCGGCCATCCACGACATCGCCCCCACGCTCGCCACACTGCTGGGCATTGCCACGCCCAGCGGCAGCATCGGTCGCGTGCTGCAGGAGATGCTGCCCTGAGGGGCGCCGGCCTCAGGCCTGCAACGTGGAACCCTGGGGCGTACGCTCGCGACTGAAGCCCAGCCCGTGATATTCCGCAATCGCCAGGCCGCCCGCGACACTGGTGAAGGGGTCGTGGTCGCGCACTCGGTCGGGAAAGCGCTGCGCCAGCAACTGTCTCACGGCGGGGATCAGCGAGGAGCCACCCGTACTCACCACGTCGTCGATCTGCGCTGCGTCGAGTCGGGCCAGAACGAGAGTGTCGACCACCGCCTGATCGAACTGCGCCAGATGCCCCGCGATGACGTCCTCGAACTGCGCGCGCGTCACCCGCAGCTCGATGTCGAGTTCCGGAATATCGAGCATGGCCTCCTGCTGCGACGACAGCGTGGCCTTCACCTCGCGCAGGGACTGAAACACCAGATAGCTCAGATTTGAGGTGATGAGCGTGTAGAGCCGCTCGAACTTCACGGCGGCAGGCCCGCCCTGCACGATGCAGCTGAGCAGCGGTGCCGTGTACTCGTTCTGATTCAGGCGATAGCTGACCGCCCAGTTCAATAACAGGTCCTCATAGAGTTCGAAGGGAAACAGCGTGACGATCTCGCGCTCGTCGCCACTGCGGCGCCAGGACTCCCCCTTGCCCAGCAAGGGGAACAGCAGCGCGCGGAACAGGCTCTGGTCCAGATGATCGCCGCCCAGCCCGACGCCGTGGATGGCCTCGACCTCGAAGCCCGTGTCCTGCCGGCGCAGCACGCACAAATCCAGCGTGCCGCCGCCGAAGTCCACCGCCAGCAGTCGACTGGGCCGTGCGCTGGGAAAGGCGTGCATGTAGCTGAGCGCCGCCGCCATGGGCTCCGGGTAGAACACCTGGCGCGTGAAGCCGGCGTGGTGCGCAGCCTCCGACAGACGCTCCAGCGCCACCGCATTGTGCTGCGCCTCGCGGCCTTCGAAATTCACCGGATGCCCGAGGCAGGCATGATCTCCCGCCCCCAGCGCGGGGCAATCACGCCGTGCCCAGTCCAGCAGGCGCTGCCGCATGGCCAGCAAGAGCGGCGTGACCAGGGCCACGGGGCGGAAGGCTTTCTCGAACACCATCAATCGGCTCAGACCGGCATTGCCCAGCAGGCGCTTGACGCCTCGGAACAGCCTGCCTTTCTCGCCCGCATCGACGAAGGCCTGGCCGAACACCTGCTCACTGCCCGCCAGGGCGGGCAGCCCCTCTTCGTCCAGTTGCCCCGTGCCGGTGCGCGCCTCGCCCAGCACCTCGGCGGCCAGTTGCACCCGGCGGCCGCGATTGTCCGCGATGTAGCGGTCGATGGCAGCCTGCCCGGTGCACACCTGGAACTGCCGGTCGATGTGCACGGCCGAGGGGGTGGTGACCGTGTCCGCTTCCAGTGGCACGCAGATCAGGCGCTCGCCGTCGAACACGGCCAGCACGCTGTTGCTGGTGCCATAGTCCAGACCGATGCCCGGCCGGCGCGCGGGGGCAGGACTGGCAATAAGAGACGAATGCTCCATGGTGTCCTCTTGTGAGCCATTGCGGGGAATAGCGCAAAGGGAGGCTTTATAGCACAGGGTCTGCAGCCAGGCGACCCGCCGTCCGGGGGCGCTGGCGTGCTCCGGACCTTGCAAAATCAGTGCTCGGCCCCATTCAGGAAGCCGTGCTAGACTGCACACACTTTCAAGGGGCCGCTTTGGATTCGACGCCGGTATCAAACCCTGAGGTGCATGTCGAGAG
>JALREE010000046.1 GCA_023256835.1 Pseudomonadales bacterium
GCTGCCGTTTGACGACGAGGAAGTGCAGGAGAACAGGCATGAGTAGTCTTTCCAGCGGGTTCATCATCTTCGGCACCCTCGGGTCGCTGCTGGCTTTCTTCCTGATCCTGTACCTGAACCGCAGCACCCGCAATCCGGGCAAGACCACCGGTCACAATTACGACGGCATCGAGGAGTACGACAACCCGCTGCCGGCCTGGTGGTTCTGGGGCTTCATCATCACCATCGTGTTCGGCATCGGTTATCTGCTGTACTACCCGGGGCTGGGCAACTTCGCCGGCCTCGGCGGCTGGACGCAGGCCGGCGCTCTGGAAGCCTCGCAGGAGGCGGCCGACGAACGTTACGGCCCGTTGTTCGCCCAGTATCTGAGCGTCCCGGTCGACGAACTGGTGAACGATGTGGCCGCCATGCGCATGGGAGGCCGGCTGTTCGCCAACAACTGCGCCGTCTGCCATGGCGCGGCCGGCACCGGCAGCGAAGGCTTTCCCAACCTGACGGACGGCGACTGGCACTGGGGCGGCAGCGCCGAGCAGATCAAGACCACGATCATGCAGGGCCGCCAGGCCATGATGCCGGCCTGGGGCCCGGCGCTGCAGGATCAAGGCGTGACCGAGGTGGCGGAGTACGTCGAGCAGCTCGCCGGCCGCGAAGTCGACGCGGCACTGGCGACTGCCGGTCAGGAGCGCTACACCCTGTTCTGCGCGGCCTGCCACATGCCCGATGGCAGCGGCCAGCCGATGCTCGGAGCCCCCGCCTTGAACAACGAGTCCTGGCTGTACGGCAATTCCCGTCTGCGCATCGAGGACATCATCCGCCACGGCCGCAACGGGCAGATGCCGGCCTTCGCCGAACGCCTGGGCGAAGACAAGGTGCATATCCTCGCGGCCTATGTTCGCAGCCTGAGCACCCAATAGGTCCGCCATGGACAGGATTCCTGCGCAGCAGATCGATTCCGAGGACGTGGATTCACGCGTCTTCAATCTTTACGAGAAGAAGGAAAAGATCTACATCCGCAAGATGGAAGGCCTGTTCCAGACCCTCCGGCAATACACCGGCTGGCCCCTGCTGCTGGGCTATTTCCTGGCGCCCTGGCTGCAGATCGAGGGCCGCCAGGCCATCCTCTTCGACCTGCCGGAGCGCAAGTTCCACATTTTCTGGCTGACCCTGTGGCCGCAGGACTTCGTGCTGCTGATGTGGACGCTGGCGATCGCCGCCTTCGCCCTGTTCTTCGTCACCAATCTGCTGGGCCGGGTGTGGTGCGGGTATACCTGTCCACAGACCATCTGGACGGCCATCTTCATGTGGGCCGAGCAGATCACCGAGGGCGAACGGCATCAGCGCATCGCCCTGGACCAGACGCCGTCCTTATTCCGCCGCGAGGGGCGCAATCGTGCCGGCTGGAACAAGGTGTGGAAACGCGGACTCAAGCACGGCATGTGGTTCGGCTTTGCCGCGCTGACGGGGGTGACTTTCATCGGCTACTTCTACGGCATCCGCGAGCTGATCGGGGACGCCCTGGCCTGGCAATTGCCGTTGACCGCCAGTTCCTGGTCCCTGTTCTTCACCCTGGCCACTTACATCAATGCGGGCTGGATGCGCGAACATGTCTGCATCTACATGTGCCCTTACGCCCGCTTTCAGTCGGCCATGTTCGACCAGGACACGCTGATCATTTCCTACGACACCGCCCGGGGCGAACCGCGCGGCTCGCGTCGCCGCAACGCGGACCACAAGGCCGCCGGGCTGGGCGACTGCATCGACTGCACGATGTGCGTGCAGGTGTGCCCGACCGGCATCGACATCCGCGATGGCTTGCAATACGAATGCATCGGCTGTGCCCACTGCATCGACGCCTGCGATTCGGTGATGGACAAGATGGGCTACCCCCGGGGCCTGGTGTCCTACACCACGCAGAACAAGCTCGCCGGCGGCAGCTGGACCTGGAAGCGACCGCGTCTGCTCGGCTACGGCGCGGCCCTGCTGGTGATGCTGCTGCTGTTTGCCGGCGTGCTGCTGACCCGCACGCCGTTGCGCCTGGATGTGATTCGCGACCGCGGCCAGCTCTATCAACCGGTCGCAGGCGGCCTGATCGAGAACGTCTTCACGCTGAAGATCATCAACATGGCGCGCACCGAACAGCAGTACACGCTGAGCGTGGAAGGACTGCCGGCGCCGCGCCTGGTGCCGGACGTCCCGGTGAGCGTGCCTGCCGGGGAAATCGTCCAGACCATCGTGCGCGTGCAGGTCGATCCGGATCGGCTGGCCGACTTCAACACGGCCTTCGACTTCGTGCTGGAATCCGCTGCCGTGGATGGCGCAGACGCGCTGCGCGTGAGCACGCAAAGTCGCTATTTCGGTCCGCGCCCGCTGGCGCGCTGAGGAAGACACCATGAACAGCAGAACCGGCACATTGCAGCCAGACACACAGACGCACTGGTATCGCCACCGCTGGCCATGGGTGTTGATGCTGGTGCCTTTCGCCGCCGTGCTTTTCGGCGTCTTCATGTTCGTGACGGCGTTGTATTACCCCGACGATGTGGTGGTGGACACCTATTACCGCGACGGGCAGGCCATCAATCAATTGCGGGCGCTGGACGATGCGGCCCGCGCGCTTGGCATCAGCGCCAGTCTGGAGCTGGATGCGCAGGGCGCTCGACTGACGCTGGCGGGAACGCAGGAACCGCTGCTGCAGCTGTTCCTGTTTCATTTGACCGACAGCCAGGCGGATCGTGTGTTCCTGTTTCAGTCGGAGGGCGGTGCAGTGTTCCAGAACCCGGACGCCACCCTGGCCCGGCTGCTGGGCGCCGAGGGCGTGTGGTACCTGGAACTGCGCGGCGCAGACAATGACTGGCGCCTGCGCCAGCGTGTCGTGACGCCGGCGGAAATGGTGAGGTTCTGATGCTCGACAAGGTCCGCACAAGTCTGTGCCATCACTGCCAGGCGCCCATCCCGGAGGCCGAGCGCTGCGAGGCGCAGATCGGCGACACCCTGCACAGCTTCTGCTGCCAGGGCTGTGCAGGCGCCGCCAGACTCATCGACGCCCTGTCACTGAATGCCTTCTATGATTATCGCGCCAGCTGCGCCACGTCCGTCGCGGCCAGCTCACAGCGCCGTGCGCGGGATGTGCAGGATTACCTGCCGGCGCTGAGCCCTGCCGCAGAGGGCGGCGTGAGCCTGCGTCTGCTGATTCCCGACCTGCGCTGCGTGGCCTGCGTCTGGCTGCTGGAGCAGGTGCTGGGACGCCAGGAAGGGGTGAGGGACGTGACGGTGAACTTTGCGCGGCGCCGTCTGCAAGTGCATTTCGACGACAGCGCCCGCCTGTCTGCCCTTGTCAGCCTGATCGAGCAACTCGGCTACAGTCCCGTGCCCGATCTGCCCGATGCCGAACGCGAGGCCGGCAAGGCGCTGTGGCGCGCGCAGCTGTTGCGTCTGGGCGTGGCCGGGCTGTGCATGATGCCGGTGATGATGTTCGCCATGGCGTCCTACCTTGCTGGCCCGCCCACGGCACAGAATCCGGCCAGCGGCATGGACCCCCTCTATGAGACCCTGTTGCGCTGGGCCTCGCTGGCGCTGAGCACGCCGGTGGTGTTCTACAGCGCCGCACCCTTTCACCGAGGAGCCTGGCAGGCCCTGCGCCATCTCCAGCTGGGCATGGACCTGCCAGTGTCGCTGGCCATCCTCGCGGCCTGGGGGTTGAGCGTCTACAACACGCTGAGCTTCGGCAGTGCTGTCTATTTCGACACCGCCTGCATGTTCGCCTTCCTGCTGCTGCTGGGCCGTCATGTGGAACTCATTTCCCGGCAGCACTTCGAGGACAATGCCGAGCACCTGCTGCGCCTGCTGCCCGCGACAGTGCGGCGACGCTCGGCCTGCACTGCCGGGGAGTTCACCACGATTCCCCTGGCCGAGGTCGTGGCAGGCGATGTCCTGCAGGTACTGCCGGGTGAGACCCTCCCGGCCGACGGTGTCCTGCTGGAAGGCAGTGGCAGCATCAGCGATGCCGCCTTCACCGGCGAGCCGCTGCCTGTGCTGCGCGCCCCGGGTGCACGGGTGCTGGCCGGTGCCCTGAATCACGATGGCACGCTGCTGGTGCAGGCTGCCAGCGGCGCGCAGGATTTCCTGCTCACCCGCCTGGCGCGTCTGCAAGATGCCGCGATGGCCTATCGACCGCGCTGGTCCCTGCTGGCCGATCGCGCGGCAGCGGGGTTCATCGGTACGGTCCTGATGCTGGCGGCCGGCGCCGGCGTGGCCTGGCATCTCGCCGGCAGTGCGGACGCCTGGGTCATTGCGCTGACCGTGTTGGTGGTGGCCTGCCCCTGTGCCCTGTCCCTGGCCACGCCCGTCGCCATCACCGTGGCCACCACGACGCTGCGCCGTCATGGCGTGCTGATTCGCCATGGCGCGTTCCTGGAACGTGCGGCGGCGACGACGACTGTGGCATTCGACAAGACCGGCACGCTGACCGAGGCTCAGTTGCAGGTGCAGTCCGTCATTCCCCTCGGCGAGCGCACTGAGCAGGAGTGCCTGGCCATGGCGACGGCGCTTGAGCGCCACAGTGAACACCCGATCGCGCGGGCCTTTGCGGCGCCCACGTCGCTCATCGCCAGTGAGGTCGACGTCGTGCCCGGCGGCGGGGTGAGTGGCATGATCGGTGGCATCGCCTGTCGCCTCGGTCAACCTGCCTTCGCCTGCCCGGGTGATCCCGCCCTCACGCCGCCCACGCAGGAAGGTCTGTGGATTCTGCTCTGCGGCCCCGGGCCGCTGGCCTGGATCGGTCTGCAGGATGCCCTGCGCCCTGACGCCGCCGGCATGCTCGATGCGCTGCGCCGTGACGGCATGCGCACAGTCCTGTTCAGTGGCGACCCGTCTGCCAGCGGTCTACGCCTGGCACAGTCGCTGCGGCTGGACGAGATCCGGACTGGCATGAGCCCGGCGCAGAAGATTGCCGCGGTGCGCGCCGAGGGTGCACGGGGCACGGTGATGATGGTGGGCGATGGCATCAACGACGCGGGCGCGATGGCCGCCGCCGCCTGTTCGGTGGCCATCAGCCCGCGCGACGTGCTGGTGCAGAACAGTGCCGATGCCACGCTGGTGACGCCGGCGCTGCAAGGGCTGCCGGCGATGTTGCGGTATGCGCGTCGCACGCGGCGGATCATCCGGCAGAACCTGCTGTGGTCGTTGCTCTACAACCTCTCGGCCATCCCGCTGGCACTGGCAGGCCTGCTGCCGCCCTGGCTCGCAGCCATCGGCATGAGCCTGTCTTCCCTGCTGGTGGTGTTCAATGCGGGCCGTTTGCGCCGGATGGAGGGCTGAGATGGAATTGTTCCTGGTGTTGATCCCCGTGACCGTGGTGCTGGTGCTGCTCTCGCTCTGGGCTTTCGTCTGGTCCGCCCGCAACGAGCAGTTCGATGATCTGGACAGGCAGGCGTGGTCGATCCTGTTCGAGGAGCCGGAGCAGCGCCGCCAGCGGGAGACAGACGGCACAGAGCCGCGCGCGCAGGACGATCCCCGATGAACGACTACCTGCTGGCCTTCTCGCTGGGCCTGTTGAGCACGCCGCATTGCGCCGGCATGTGCGGCAGCGTGCTGGGGGCCCTGCTGGCCGGGAGTCAGCGGCAAGGCAGCGGCGCGGTGCCGATGGCTGCCGTCCTGCAATTTGGCAGCGGCAAGCTGCTGGCCTATGTGGCGCTGGGGAGTGTGGCCGGACTTGGCGGCCTGGCGCTGTCCGGCGGACTCGCCGGCCCCGGCATGATGCTGCGCGGCCTCAGCGCCCTGCTGATGATCGGCATCGGCCTTTACATCGCCGGCTGGTGGCGCGGCATCAGCCGCCTGGAGCATGCCGGGGCGCAGCTCTGGCAACCCCTGCTGCGCCGCACGCGCGGCCTGCGCCTGGAACGGCCGGGGCATCGCCTGCTGGCAGGCATGGCCTGGGGACTGCTGCCGTGCGGGATTGTCTACAGCATGCTGGGGCTGGCACTGGCCAAGGCCAGCCTGCTCGAGGGCGGCCTGCTCATGGCCAGTTTCGGCCTCGGCACCATGCCTTTCGTGATCGCGGCGGGCGGCTTGCTTGGCAACCTCCGGCGCCTCACGGGCAATGCCCTGCTGCGGCAACTGGCCGGGGCCGCCATGATCGGCATGGGGCTGCTGACCCTGACCATGCTGTTCATGCCCGCCCAGCACGCACACTGAATCACGCAGGACCCGGGCCCGCATGCCCGGCGACAGGACAACAACACAAGAGCGCAGAGGGCTGCGCCGATCAGGAGAACGACATGAAACACATCATTGGCATACTTGGCTCCCCGCGGCAGGAGTGGGCACGCATTCGCGACGCCAACACCAGCATCGCCGGGCATTACCTGCAGTTCCTGGTCTGGATCGCCCTGCTGCCGCCGCTGGCCTGGTGGTTCGGGGCTTCCCGAATCGGCTGGCAGATCGGCGAGCGCACCATTGTGCTGACCTCGGCGTCGGCGGCCCAGATCATGGCCCTCTTCTATCTGGCAATCCTGTGCTGCGTGGGCTTTCTTGGCTACATGATCTACTGGATGGCAAAGACCTACGACGCCCGCAACAATGACATGGCCCATGGCATTGGCGTGGCCGCCTACATGTGCACGCCGCTGTTCCTCACCGGCCTGACGGGCCTGTACCCGATCCTCTGGCTGGACATGCTGCTCGGCACGGCCGCCGGTGCCTACACCTTGTACCTGCTCTACATCGGCATCCCGATCGTGTACGACATGCCGCGCGAGCGAGGCTTCCTGTTCGCCAGCGCGACGGTCGCTGTCGGCCTCGTGCTCACCGTTGCCCTGCTCGCCGCCACGGTCATACTATGGGAGATGGGCGCGATGCCCGTATTCACTGACGCATGAGGTCCTGATGGCAAGGCTCGAATTCGAACACATCATCCAGGTCAACGACCCGAGGCAGCCACATCTGCCGACGATGACACGCACCCAACTGTGGGAGGGACTGTTGTTTCGCACCCGTTATCCGGGCCATTTCAATCCGAGCCTGAGCACGACGCTGGAGCAGGTCAGTGCCACGGGCTTCGTCCGTCACCTGCGCTTCGGCGAGGACAGCCTGCGTGATGTCGTGAGCCTGCGGCATGAAGAGGAAATCGAGACCCGCACCGAGGCCCTGGAAGGTCAGCTGTTCGCCCACAGCATCACCCGCATCGAGGAGCCGGCGCCAGGCCATCTGGTGGTGCGCTTCTACTATTGCCGCGACTCGGGCAACGAACCGGGGGGGCTGGATGTCGACAGCTATCTCAAGGCTGCCTATCTGCAGAATGATCGTGACGCGATCAGCGAGCTGAGGCGCTTCGCGGAGCAAGGGCTGCCTGGCAGCGGCTCATGGCTCCAGTGAGACCCCCAGTGCCAGGGAGTAGCGCTGCTCATCGACCAGCTCGGGCGCCAGCCGGGCACTGAGCAGTTCAGCGACGTCCTGGCGGATCATCGCCACTGCCGCCAGGCGATACTCCGGCGCGAAGTCCGCCTGCATTACGCCGCCCCAGAGGCTCAGCATGGCGGTGTCGATGCGCCTCACCTGATTGTCCTTCGCCCATTCCCCGCAGATGGCCTTGCCCAGTGCGTCGAGCTGCCGTGACAGCTGAGCGCGCTCGGCCTCCGACAGATCCACCAGTACCGATTCGGCGATGGCGTTCCAGCCCAGTGCCATGTACTGCGAGCCTTCATAGAAGCGCCGCACCCATTCCAGATACTGCTGCCGCGTCTGCAGCGCCTGATTGGGAATGTCGGCCTCGTAAAGGCGCAGGAAGTGCTCCCTCGGTGGCAGCTCGACAGGCCAGGCCAGCAAGTCCGCGCGCTGAGCGCAGGCGCTCAACACCACAGTCAGCAGCAGGAAGGACAGCAGGCGCATGGATTCAACCCGATGGAGGAAGACAGCCGCATCATAGCAAAGCGAGTCCGCCCCGCCAGCCCTGTCAATGCGACTCGATGATGCCCAGCCGAATGGCTTTCAGCGTCAGTTCTGCGCGATTGCTCACCTCAAGCTTGGCGTAGATGCTTTTCACATAGCCCTTGATGGTGTCGGGAGAGAGGGACAGGGAGACTGCCGTGTCCTCGACGCTGTAGCCCTTGCCGATCATGCAGATCACGTCGATCTCCAGTCGGGTCAGGGCGGAGGCGGCCAGGGCGGCCCCTTGGTTGTTGAAGTGATCGATCAGGCGCTGGGATGACGCCGGCGAGAGGGGTGGCCGATTCTTGCGGATGCCCTTGAGGTAACTGACGATGCGCTCGCGATCCTGGTCCTTGAGGATATTCCCCCTGGCGCCGGCCTTGAGGGCGGTGAACAGGTTGCGGTCATCGTTATAAAAGGTGGCCACCACGATGTAGCAGGGCGTCTGCTGGCGCGAGAGGGCACGAATCAGGTCCAGTCCACTGTCATCCGGGAGACCCAGGTCGATCAGGGCCAGGTCGAACTCACGTGCCTGCAGCAGCGCGCTGCCGCTGCTGACGTCCTGCGCGACCTCGATGTGCAGGCCGGCGAACGCAGCCTGCACACAGGACACGAGCCACGCCCGCGTATCAGGGTTGTCCTCCACGATCAGGGCATATCCGGTTTCCAGTGGCAGCATCCAGTGCGGTTCCCGCTCGTTGCCCCCATCCCGGCCCAGTGCCGGGATGACAGGTCGGCCAGACTCTAGTGAACCACCCCCGACTTGTACAGCCCCGAAAAGGGGGCGCGCCCGGCGTTTCTGACTGCTTGGTCTTCCCTTGGCGCTGGTCAATAATCATTCATGTTTTGTCTGCAGGAGTCCTGTTACCGATGTCGTTCCAGCGTTTTCCCCGTCTGCCCGCGCTGCTGCTGTGGCTGCACTGCCTGCTGGCGACTCCGGCACTGCTGGCGCAGTCGACCCCGCCGGACGGGGTGCAGGTGATCGACTCCGTCGAGTTCACCTACTGGAACACCCCCTCGCTGCCGCCACCGGACACCGCCTGGCAGGCACTGACGCTTCCCTACAACACGCGCGACAACGTGCCGGGCGCGAGCCCGCAGGCCGAGGAATCTGCCTATGTATGGTTCCGCTTCTCACTGGAACAGCCCGACAGCGCTGGTCGTTACAGCCTCTACTTCTGGCGTTTCAACATGGCCCTGGCGGTCTATCTCAACGGCGCCGAAATCGGGAGCACCAGCGTGCGCGAGGGGCGTACCACCATGTCCTGGAACCAGCCGCTTCTGGTGGATATCCAGCAGCCTGTGTGGCGCAGTGGCAGCAACGAGGTGCTGGTCCGACTGAGTCGTGGCGTCTGGGGCGGCAGCTTTGCGCCGGTCCTCTTCGGGGATTCGGCGACTCTGGCCGAGATGTGGGCGGAGCGCCGGTTCCGGCAGGTGGAGATCAACGAAGTGCTGCTGGCCTTCGGCCTGGGCCTGAGCTTCATCAGTTTCGTGCTCTGGGCGATCCGCCGCCGCGACACTGTCTACCTGTGGTTCTCCGGCATGTGTCTGAGCTGGAGCATCGTGACCCTGCACATGGTGACCTTGCACATTCCTCTCTCCTATCTACACTGGCTGGCACTGATCCACACCGCCATCGACGTGTCGATCTTCTGCATGTACGGCTTCATCGGCCGCCTGGTGGAGGGCGTGAAGAAACCAGCGCGCGAAAGGCTGGTACTGGCCTGGGCGATACTGGCGGCCTGCACCCACTTCTTCGTGCCCTCGGCCTATTTCTGGGGGACGGCTTATTCCATGCATCTGGTGGGCACCGCAGCGCTGGCACTGATCGTGCTGCGCGTCGCCGTGATCGCGCTGCGTGAACGCAGGCTTCAGGCAATCATCGTCAGCACCGCGATCCTGCTGCAGATCCTGCTGTTCTCCCACAATGTCTACCTGATGTTCTTCACCAGCAGTGCGCGCTGGGAAGGCAACATGTTCTACGCGCACTTCGGCATTCCCATGCTGTTCCTGATCTTTGTGGGCACGCTGTTGCTGCGTTTCTCCAGTGCCCTGAGCATGGCCGAAACCCTCAACCGAGACCTCGAGTCCAAGGTGGAGTCCAGCCGGCAATTGATCGAGCGCAGTTTTGCGGAGCGACGCGCACTGGAAATCCGCCAGGCAGCGGAACAGGAGCGGCTGAAGATCTACCGGGATCTGCATGACGATGTGGGATCCAAGCTGTTGTCCATCGTGCACGCGGATCGCGACAGCAAGCTGGGGCAGATGGCGCGTGCCGCGCTGGAAAGCCTGCGCCAGGCCGTGTCCCGCGCAAACACACCGGATCAATCACTGGCGGGCTTTCTCAGCGATATCCGCGAGGAAACCGAACTGCGACTGCAGGGTTCGGGGCACGAGGTCCACTGGCAGCAACCCGGGCAAGTTCCGGAACTGATCATCCCTTCCGCCATCGCCTTCCATCTGAACCGCATCCTCAAGGAGCTGGTCAGCAACATCATCCGCCACGCCAGTGCAGAGCAGGTGCGGGTTCAGGTCGAGTTCCTCCCGACCCAGTGGAACATCCTGATCGAGGACAACGGGCGAGGCTTCCAGCGCCAGGCCGTGCAGGGCAACGGCCTGCACAACATCGAGACGCGTGCGGCCGAAATAGGCGCCCGCGTGCTCTGGCAGGGAGAACTACAGCGAGGGACATGCTGCCATGTCAGCCTGCCATTTCATCTGCTGAGACCGATTTCTCCGCTTCTCTGAAATGCATCAATCGTGTTACCTGATGTAACACTTTCCCACAGTTTCGCGGTTGTCATGCCTTGGGAAAGGTGTTTGAATCCCTCCCCACGTCACCCGGGCGACCTGCCTGGCGTCCGCGCGACCGCTGCGCGACCCAGGGGGATCAACGAGCAGAATCTGTTTATGAAAGATCAGCTTCCCAACTGTCAGCACTGGCGCCTCGAGCGCGACAGCGACGATATTCTCTGGCTTTTCCTGGACCGTCAGGGAGAGTCTGTGAATGCCTTGTCATCCCAGGTGCTGAAGGAGCTGGACACCATCATCGCCAGCGCTGAGCGTCATTTACCGGCCGGGCTGGCCATTCTCTCGGGCAAGACGACCGGCTTTGTCCTCGGTGCCGATATCCGCGAATTCGGTCACTTCACCGATGCCGCTGCCGTCACCGCCTCCATTCGCGACGTGCATTCCATATTCTCCCGCCTCGAGGCCCTGCGCTGCCCCACGGTGGCCGCCTTCGAAGGCTATTGCCTGGGCGGCGGACTCGAACTTGCGCTCGCTTGCCACTACCGCATCGCCCGTGACATCCCGGCCACCCGCATCGGCTTTCCCGAAGTGCAGCTGGGCATCTTCCCGGGCTTTGGCGGCTCGGCCCGCTCGGTCAGCCTGATTGGCGGCATGAAGGCGATGGAGCTCATGCTGACCGCCCGCCAGCTCAATGCCAGGCAGGCCCGCGCGTCGGGTCTGGTGGACGAAGTCATCGGCCGTCACGAAGAACTCTACTGGGCGGCACGCCGCGCCATCCTGAGCAAGCGGCGCAGCCGCGGCCCCGGGCTCCTGGCCCGCCTCAGCAATCTCACCCCGGCCCGGCGCCTGCTCGCAAGGCAGATGCGCAAGCAGACAGCCGCCCGCGCACGGCCAGAGCACTACCCGGCACCATACCGCCTCATTGACACCTTCGAGCATTGCGGCGGCGACCGCCTCGCCATGATGGCCGCCGAAGCGGAGGCAGTTGGTCAACTGATGGTGACGCCCCAGGCCGCAGGCCTGCGTCGCGTCTTCGGACTCATGGAACGGCTCAAGCGCGAAGGCAGACAGAGCGATTTCCGCGCCCGTCGTGTGCATGTCGTCGGAGCGGGGGTCATGGGGGGAGACATCGCCGCCTGGTGCGTGCTGCAGGGGCTCGAGGTCACGCTGCAGGACCGCGAGATGAAATTCATCGAGCCCGCCCTGAAGCGCGCGGAAACGCTGTTCCGCAAGAAGCGCCTGGAGCCGGCGGCAGTCAAGTCGGCGCTGGCCCGTCTGCAACCGGATGTCGACGGCAACGGCGTGAGCAAGGCGGATGTGGTGATCGAAGTGATCGTCGAGCGCCTTGATGCCAAGCAGGCCCTGCTGGCCGAACTCGAACCCCGTCTGCGACCTGATGCCATTCTTGCCACCAATACCTCCTCCATTCCGCTCGAAGCCATCGCCTCAGGCCTGCAGGATCCCTCCCGCCTGATCGGACTGCATTTCTTCAACCCTGTGGCCAAGATGCCCTTGGTGGAAGTGGTGCGTGGCGAGCACAGCAACGAGGACGCCCTGCGCCGGGGGGCCGCCTTCTGCGGCCAGATCAGTCGCTACCCGCTGCCGGTCAAGAGCAGTCCCGGCTTCCTGGTCAACCGCGTCCTGGCGCCTTACATGCTCGAGGCCATGATCATGCACGCGGAGGGCATTGCGCTGGAAGCGATCGACGCCGCCGCCGAAGACTTCGGCATGCCCATGGGCCCCGTGGAACTGGCGGACACGGTGGGGCTGGACGTGTGCCTCATGGTGACCGGCACCCTGCAGAGCGCTGCGGATGAGCGTGTCGCCAAGGCAACCGCCACACTGCGCGACCTGGTCAAGGCCGGCCGTCTGGGCCGCAAGTCCGGCAGAGGTTTCTATACGTGGTCGAAGGAAAAGCCTGCAAAGCTGCGCGAGAAAGCGGTCGGTCACGACCTCGTCGCGCTTGGCGAGCGCCTGATCCACGTTTACACCGCAGAATGCGAAGCGGCCCTGCGCGATGGCATAGTCGCCGACGCCGATCTGCTTGATGCCGGCATGATCTTCGGCACGGGTTTCGCGCCCTTCCGTGGCGGTCCGCTGCATTACCTGCGGAACTCAGTTTCCTCAGCACCGACGGGAGCGCCCTGACATGAATACCTTGCGCCGCGTCGCCATCATCGGTGGCACCCGAATCCCCTTCTGCCGCTCGCACACGGCCTATGCCGACCTGAGCAATCTGGACATGCTTGCGGATACGCTGCAGGCCTTGGTCAAGCAATTCAATCTGGCAGGCCGCAAGGTGGATGACGTGATTGCCGGTGCAGTCACCACCCATTCGCGGGACTGGAATCTGGCACGCGAAGCAGTGCTCAGCTCCGGCCTGTCGCCACGCACGCCCGGCACCACACTGCAGATGGCCTGCGGCACGTCCCTGCACGCGGCCATGCTGCTCGCGGCCCGCATCGCCAGTGGGCAGATTGACTGCGCTATCGCGGCAGGCACCGACACCACCAGCGATGTGCCCCTCGTGTTCCAGCGGCGCTTCGCCCGTCGCCTGGTGGCCCTGAGTCAGGCCCGAGACTTCCAGTCTCGCCTGCGCGCCTTCAAGGGCTTGCGCCTCGGCGAACTGGCACCACAGGCTCCGGGCAATGCAGAACCGCGCACGCGGCTGTCGATGGGGGAGCATTGCGAACTGATGGCCCGCCAGTGGGGAATCAGCCGCGCCGAACAGGACCAGCTCGCGCTGGAAAGTCATCTCAAGGCTGCCAAGGCATGGTCGGACGGCTTTTTCGACACGCTGGTGACGCCTTATCACGGCGTGGCGCGCGACAACAATCTGCGCGCCGACAGCACTCTAGAGAAGCTGGCGACTCTGAAACCGGCCTTCGACCGCAGTGCAACCGGCACCCTGACTGCCGGCAACAGCACACCGTTGACGGACGGCGCTGCAGCCGTGTTCCTGGCCAGCGAGGACTATGCTCGCGCGCATGATCTTCCCGTGCAGGCCTGGCTGCTCGGCTCACGCACCTCTGCCGTGGATTACGTCAACGGAGAAGGGCTGCTGATGGCCCCCACAATCGCGGTGAGCGAGCTGTTGCACAGCGCCGGCCTGACGTTGCAAGACTTTGATTATTATGAAATTCACGAGGCCTTCGCTGCACAGGTGCTGTGCACTCTCAAGGCCTGGGAAAGCGCGGACTATTGCCGGGACGTGCTGGGACGTGACACCCCGCTGGGCGTCATCGATCGCAGCAGACTCAATGTCAAGGGCAGCTCGCTGGCCGTGGGGCACCCGTTTGCTGCCACCGGTGCGCGAGTGCTTGCCACCTTGAGCAAGCTTCTGGAAGCGGATCCGAAAGCACGCGGACTGATTTCCGTGTGTACCGCCGGCGGCATGGGTGCGGCCGCCATACTGGCCGGCAGTCAGTGCGAGAATTATTGATCTAGATCAGTGAAAGCGCGTTTGACCAAGTCACATCCTTTGAATTGGCAGAGCGGCTCTTGCTAAAGTCGCCGGCATTTAGCCTTCGCAAACGCGAATGATTTTGCAGGACAGCAGGACCACCCATTCGCCCGCAGAGGCGAAGGTGCAGCAGTATTCAGAGCGAAAGGGAATGTCGGTCTGATTTGAAGGCAGGCAGGCGCTGGCATCACGGAGTGGGTGCGGGTGCAGGCCGGCAGACCAGGCCTGGTCGGCAACTTCTGCGGGGGCAGAACGACGGGCCGGATTAGTAAATTGCTTGACCTTGCGGGAAGGCTGAAGTCCTGTTTCAATTGGGCGCCTGAATTTCAGCCTTAAAAAATAATGTCACTGGTAATGGGAGTAATTTCAATGAAGAAGAACCTTAGGACTGTATTCGGTCTCGTGGTGGGGGCCATCCTCGTCGCAGCCAGTATCGTGCCTGTCCACGCGCAGCAATTGCCGACGATTTCGCGCCCCCTGGGTCTGCGTGCGCCGGTCGGCCTTCCGGTCATCCCGATCTTCGAAGGCGCCTACGAAAATGAAGACGGCTCTGTCAGCTACTCTTTCGGCTACCTGAACCGCAACACTGGCGAAGCAGTCGAGATCCCGATTGGCGCGAACAACCGCATTGAGCCGGCAGAGTTCAGCGGCCTGCAGCCGACACGCTTTGAAACCAGCCGCAACACTGGCGTCTTCACAGTGACAGTGCCGGCGGAAATGCGTGATGGCGAAGTCTGGTGGTACATCAAGACCGGTCAACACGAAGAGCTGAAAGTGCCGGGTCGTCGTGGTCGTCTGGGTTACACCCTGGACAAGAAGCCGCGTCCTGCCGGCTCCGTTGCTCCGCTGGTGGCCTTCACCGCTGACGGCCCCAAAGGTCAGGACCCCGTGGGCCTGATCGCCGAGGAAAGCCTGACTGTCAAGGCCGGTTCACCTGTCACGCTGACCGTGCACGTGGAAGATCCGTCAGTGCGCGACATGACCGACCCGCGCAACGTCAAGGGTATCCCGGTACGCGTGTCCTGGTACAAGCACCAGGGCGAAGGCCAGGTCACCTGGGAGCGTCACTCCACTTCCGAGCCACCACCCGCGCTGTCTGAACTGGCAATTGCCCGTGGTGCACAGCCGGCCGGCCCGGATGAAACCCAGCTGAGCACTGGCAAGGGCGTAGCAAGCGTCATCGCCACCTTCTCTCAGCCTGGCGAATACATGATCAGAACCATGGCCGACAACTGGGATGCCACTGACAGTACAGAGGCCGACCAGTGCTGCTGGACAAACGTCTATCAGCGCGTTACCGTCACTCCGTAACCGACAATTTTCCCAGTCGATTCACAGAGCAAGAAAACAAATAAAAGCCTGAGAAATCAGGCTTTTATTTGCGCGTCACAAATAGTTGCACAAAGTATTATCTAGGAGTGGACAAGCATTCGCAGCCGCTTTAGATTGCGACCACTGCTCACCCATTTACGAGGAGAGGATCATGAAAATCAAGCAGTGTTGGAACAAGCAACGCTCAGGGAAAGCCGCTCTCGGCTTTGCTGTCCTTGCAGTGTTGGGATTCACCGGTCAGGCCCAGGCACAATCTTCCTTGTCAATCGACTCGGGTGAAGTGACCTATGCCGACCACGTTGCACAGATCATCACGGACAACTGCGTTGTCTGCCACCGCGAAGGCGGTGTCGGCCCCATGCAGCTGACCAACTACGAACAGGTTCGTCCCTGGGCACCGCTGATTGGTATGCGCGTTGCCAACAAGGAAATGCCCCCCTACTCCTATGACGATCACATCGGCATTCAGGATCTGCAGGGTGACTGGCGCCTGTCCGACGAAGAGATCGCAGCAATCACCACCTGGGTAGCACAAGGTGCTCCTGAAGGTGACTGGGGCGATCGCAGCCACCCGGTGGCTGATCTGCCGGATCCAGATCAGTGGACCTACGCCGCCATGTTCGGCGAGCCTGACCTGATTCTGGACTCCGAGCCAATCGACGTGCCTGCACTGGGTAACGACATGTGGCACCGTCCGTATGTCTATACCGGTCTGGACCACGACCGCTGCATCAAGGCCGTTCAAGTGAAGCCGGCCGGCAATGCCAAGGCCGTCGTTCACCACGCCAACTCCGACATCGAGATCCCGAATGCTGATGGCGAGTACGAAGACTTCGGTCAGCTGACCGAGTACGCCATGGGCAAGTGGGGCGAGATCATGCCGGAAGGCGTATGCCGCACACTGCCGGCCAATGCACGCGTTCGCTGGGACATTCACCTGTTCCCCGGCGGTGTGGGTGCAACAGCTCCTGGTTCAGTCATCGAGGACAACGTCGTTGAAATCGGTCTCTGGCTGCACCCGGAAGGCTACGAAGAAGTGGCCAAGTACAAGCAGGACCTGAAGCTGTACAGACTGAACCACGGTGAGCTGATTGTTCCTCCGAATGGCACTGCAATGACTCAGGGCTTCCACTCATTCGACCACCCGGTCCGTATCGACAGCTTCCAGCCGCACGGTCACCTGCGTATGCGCGCTGCGTCACTGGAGATCTACTACCCGGCTACTGGTCGTACCGAGCAGCTGAGCCAGATCTCCAACTGGAGCGCCACTTGGCACCACAGCCACCTGTACGCTGAAGACGTAGCACCGCTGGTTCCGACTGGTGCAGTGCTGGTGATCAAGCAGTGGTACGACAACACTGCCAACAACCCGAACAACCCCGATCCTGATTTCTGGGTTGTAGAGGGCAGCCGTACAGCTGACGAAATGACTCACGCCTGGATCGCGATCACTCACCTGGACGACGCCGGTTACGCCGAACTCGTTGCAGAGCGTGAAGCAGCCAAGCAGCGTTCAGTAGCCGCCGAGTAATCGAGGCATGGGTGGGTCGGGTTACCGACTCACCTGCTGAATGAAAGTAGGGCCGCAGATGAAAATCTGCGGCCCTTTTTGTTTGCCCTGGAAAGCGCATTACGGATCAGAATGAAAAAGGCCGCGTGCTCTGTTGAACACGCGGCCTTTCTGTTTAAGCGCTTTTCAGGGCTGACAGCCCCACGTCTGTTCACGGATCATCCCAAAGGATCAATCCGCCTTGTGATACGTGAAATACCCTGTGAACACCTCATCGGTGCTGCTCAATCCCGTCCGCACCTCAATGTCCGGGTCTGGATTGAAGGGGTTGGATATGGAGTTGTCGAACGCTCCCGACACATGCACCTTGGTGCCGGCCGGAATGGTGACAGGCTCGTCCAGGACGTAGTGTGGCTGCCACCCGTAGTTGTACGCCGGCACGCTCAGCAAATCCCGCATGGTGCCATCCGGCAACTCGATGCTGAACTTCATCTTCTTGCCGCGCGCGTTCATCTTGGCACGCACGCCGGTGATCACTACCGACTCCTCGAAGACGTACTCCGCATGCGCCGGAATATCATGTTCGTTGGGCGGCAACACCAGCTGCGCCGACACTGCCTGAACGAGACGCTGCTTCAGACCCTCGCCATTGGGAGAATCGGAGAAATAGAGCCCGATCTTGGTGGCATCCTGCAACTCGGCACCAATCCCCACGAAGTGGAATTGCAGTGAGAGCTTGTGGCCCTTGGGAATGAAAACGGCTGTGCCTTCGGGGAAGGTGGTCGCACTGGGCTTGCCAGGAGCGTAGCTGTCCAGGAAGGTTCTGGTGGAGGTGTTGCCGTTGCGCTCTTCTCCCCAGAAGTCTTCGTCCGGCGCCGTGACGAAGCCCATCAGATGGTGCAAGGCACTGGTGGCATCCGGCATGTACTGCACAGCGGTCACCCATTTGTCTTCGGTGAAGGGCAGCTCCACATCTGCATAGACATAATCCAGGATGCCAGCGGGAGGGATTCGCAAGGGAGGCGCACTGACCACCATGTCGGGTTCGCCGAGAATCCACTCCTTGCTTTCCACCCAGGTGAGTGCCTCCAGAGGATCGGCGCCCTCACCTCGCGGGGCCCCGGCATTGAACCAGTGCAGCAGGGTCTGGATATCCTCGGTGGCCACATAACGAGCATTCGGTGAATGTCCGATGCTGGGATCGATCTGCGCCGGCGGCATGCGCTTGTTCAGCAGCACTTCCCGGATCATGGGTGACCAGCCCAGCAAGGATACATACTTGTCGATGGCGAAGGGGCCCACGCCAAACTGCCGGTGGCAGGAGGCGCAATTGTCGATGATGATCGGAGCGATTTCCGTCACGTAATCCGGCACATCGGCAGCGTGTCTGTCCCGCACGGGGTAATCGATGGCACAGCCGGAGGTGTTCTCCGTCTTGACGGTGTCTCGCAGGGTCGTTGACAGCAAGCCCGACAAGGTGGAATCGAGTTCATCGCCCACTGCGCCCACATAGAACATGGAGAGACGATCCGGGTTCAATACGCGAACGTCTCCCGCCTGCGTGATGCCAAGTGCTTCGGAAATCAGCTGACCATTGTCCTGCAGGATTGGCAGCGGCATGTTCAGCTCGCGCAGCGCAGCACGATCCAGATCCTGGGAATCGAGCAACAGGAACTCGATGCCCTGCTCGGCGTAACGCGAATGCAACTCCTGATAGCGTGCCAGGCTTGCCTCCATGCCAGCGCAGGACTGTACATAAGACATGAGCACGACGGCTTTGCGATGCTGGTACCGGCTCAGTTGATGGAACTCGCCATCGCTGTCCAGCAGCGCGAAGTCACCCGTCCTGTCCAGCGCAGCGCTCGAAGTCCCGGATGCCAGAGCCAGAAATGCGCCCAGACAGGAGGCATGAACCTTATTCATCACACTTCACCTCTTCATTCACTCGAAGCGGTTCAACGCATCGGGTAGTTGCTGACGTGCTGAGTGGCGGAACGACCGCGATTGCGCTCGGACTGAGCCAGGCCCCCCAGAGCAGGACCGCCCTGGTTGAAAATGCCGCCACGCAGAACGAATTCGAGATACTTCATCTCTTGCTCGAGGTTATTGGTCTTGTCGGTGTAATTGGCAACGGCGGCCTCGATGGCCGCAGCACGATCAGGCACATCCGGATGCGCCAGCAGGTCGCCGATTACCACCTTCAGCAGGGAAATATTGTCGAGTACATAGGCAGCACCGGGGTGGAAGCTGTACACATTCGGCGCAATGGCTGGCATCGTCGGAATATCGGTCGGCAAACCCATGAGACTGCCGTGAGTCGGCGACACCTTTTCCTCATACAGCGCAAGCACGGTGGCGATGGCAGATTCCAGCTCGGCATCGTTGCCCGCCAGGATGGTGGCCTCCAGGGCGGCGATCTGCAGCCACTGTGAGGCCCATGTCATGCCGCTGAGTTGCGGGAAGCCCACTCGGAAGGCATAGGCGTAGGGGTGCTTGGACAGCAGATCCGGCGACTTGGGCAGTGCGGCTACGGACAGGGAATCGTCGCTCAGATACTCCTGCAGTGCTGCCTCGACGGCGCTGTGCTTGTCGAGCACGTTGTTGTCCAGATAGATGTCCAGCAAGGTGATACCGAACTGACGACCGCGCTCCAGCACATCAATGGCGATGGGGGGAATGCTGCCGTTGGCTGACAGCACACTTGCCACTTCCTCGTCATCGAATTCATCGCGAATCATCGATTGCAGACCGGGCGTGGCTCGCGTCTCGAAGACGCGAAATGGTCCAAGCATGGCCATGTGGTTGGTGGCCGTGTGGTAATGCGAAAACTCGGCCTGGGAAAGCTCCTCGATCTCTTCCATCAGCAGAGTCTTGCCGAACTGCGACTCGGGGGACTCGTTGCTGACGACGATCTCATCGAATACTGCAGCCTGGAGAACCTCGGAAGCATTCAGATACTGCGCCAGTTGAGGGAAACGGCCTTCCATGTAACCTGGGGTCTGCGCCTGCAGGCTGACTGGAGCAACGGCACCAGCGATGGAGAATCCGAGCAGTAAACCGTGAATGTATTTGTGCATTGTAACCCCCGCGAAAGTCTGATTTTTCAGGTGGTTTCGCCCACCTGTTTAAACGGCCCAAGCATAAGAGCCCGGGCCGTCCAAGTCCATCCTGAATCAGGCGAAAGGTTTGGCAATGTGTGACAATTCCTCAGTTGGCCGGAGCTGGCAGCGGCTCTGAGCGCAGGAATCGAATGAGATCTGCATGGTACTGATCTGGTATCTCGAAATGCGGATTGTGCCCGATGCCGGGGTAAAGGATCAGCTCGGCATTGGGTATGGTTTCTGACACATGACGCGCCAGATCGGCATAGTTGGGCGTCAGATTGTCCTGTGCCCCGCCTATCACCAGTGCCTTCGCCTGAATGTGTTGCCAGTCATACACCACGGGATCAAGGAACAGTATCTGCTGCTGCCAGGTACGAATGCGGGCAAGCAGCGGCCATTCGGCAATCAAGGTCTGACCATACTGATAACGCACCCACTCCAGATACTTGTTGTCCCAGGTTGGGTAATAGCTCATGTGATTGCGCAGGATGCTCTGATATGTGGTGTTCGTCAGCGTCGCCTGATACAGCTCCTCGAAATCCCTCCAGGGCCGCCCCTGACGCTGATCGGTCAGGCCGATCTGGTTCACCAGCGCCACATGGGTGGTGACTTCCGGATAGGTCATCGCGAAGCGACTCGCCACCATGCCCCCCATGGAATGCCCTACGATGGCGGCCTTTTCCACACCGACGTGATCCAGCAGACGCTTGGAGTCGAGGGCGAAAATATGCAGGTTGTAGGGGATGTCGAGCTTGGAGGAGCGTCCATAACCGATGCGATCCGGCACCAGCACTCGGAAACCCGCTTCGCTCAGTGCCGTGATCGTGACCTCGAAGCCCTTGCCGGCGAAGTTCATGCCATGAAAAAGCATGGCTGTCTGGCCATTGGGGGTGCCCGTCGGGGCGACGTCCATGTAAGCCATGCGTCCATCCTGACCGAAATGCCGCACATCCAGGTAATGCACCGGATGCGGATAAGGGATTTCCTCCAAGGTGGAGGACAGCGGCCCCCAGTCGGCGGGCGCTTCGGCAGGGGGCGTCTGTCCCTGCGCGTGCAACTGCGCACTGGCAGCCAGCAGACCGCCGGCAAACAGCAGGCCGGCGAGCAGTTTCATTCGAGACGAGATGTACATGCGTGACTCCTTCTTGTTGTGATGATCATGAAAAACCAGTGGCGAATACCGGGACGGTCATTCCGCCTTGTGCGCCAGCTTCAAACCAAGTTTCAGGATATGACCCTGTTCTGCGGCGGCAACTGTCCAGTAGAAACCCTGCCACTCGATCTGGTCACCCACCACCGGCTTGCTGCCCATCTTCTCGGCGAAGAACTCCCCAATGGTGGCGTCGGGTCGACAAGCCTCGAGCGACAAGCCGTAGATCGGCGCAAGATCCACCAAACGCGCATTGGCGTCCAGTATGAAATCTCCGAAGAACCAGTTGTCCATGTTGGACACTGGTGCCTGGCTGAACAGTTTGCCCAGTTCCGGCAGATCATGTTCGTGACCGATGATGCAGAGAATATCGTCTGCCATCAGCTTGGTGCTGCCGCTGGGGTGGAGCAGTTCCCTGCCCCGGAACAAGGCGGCAATCCGCGTTCCTTCCGGCATGTGCAGACGTCGCAACTCGGTGTTGATGCACCACTTGTCCGCCCCCAGCTTGTAGACAAACATTTCCCATTGGCTGGTCGGGTGAATCTCCAGGCCGGTTCGGGCGATGGGCGAGGGCTGCGCAGGCACCTCCACTCGGGCGAGTCTGGTAGCCAGTGGCAAGGAGCTGCCCTGCAGGATCAGCGAGACAAGCACGACGAAGAAGGCGAGATTGAAGTAAAGCTGCGAGTCAGGCAAGCCGGCCATGATCGGATAGACGGCGAGAATCACGGGGACCGCACCACGCAGTCCCACCCACGAAATGAACCAGCGCTCGCGCGTCTTGAAACGACTGAAAAAGGCCAGACTGATCCATACGGCAGCCGGCCTGGCGATGACGATCATCCACAAGGCCAGCAGCAGACCGGGCAAGGCGATGGGAGCAAGTTCACTGGGTGTCAGGAGCAATCCAAGAACAAGGAACATGCCGATCTGGCTCATCCAGGCCAGTCCGTCGAAGACCGAAAGAATGGAGGAGCGGCTGCGAATCGGGCGATTCCCCAGCAGCAGGCCGCACAGATAGATCGCCAGAATGCCACTTCCGCCCAGCATGTTGGTGAAGGCGAACAGCAGCAGCCCCCCGCTGACGGCCAGCAAGGGGTACAGTCCGCTGGCGAGGTCGCTCCGGTTGATCAGCTTCCACAGGAGCCAGCCTCCACCGAAGCCGATGATGACACCCAGCCCCATCTGTTGAACCAGGCTGATCAGGAAGCCGATACCGATGTCCGTCTGGCCGGAGGCGAGGATCTCGATGAAGGTCACCGTGAGGAAGACAGCCATCGGGTCGTTGCTGCCGGACTCGATTTCCAGCGTCGCACCCACCCGCTCGTTCAGGCTGCGTTGACCCAGCAAGGAGAAGACCGCTGCAGCGTCGGTCGACCCAACGATGGAGCCAATCAGCAAGCCCTGCATCAAGGTCAGATCGAACAGCCAGGCCGCGACGTAGCCGGTCAAGCCGGCCGTGAGTACCACCCCGATGGTCGCCAGAGCCAGAGCCGGCCCCAGCGCCACTCTAAAGGTCGCCGCGCGTGTGCGCATGCCGCCATCGAGCAGGATGATCGCAAGCGCGAGGTTGCTGGCGAGATAGGCCTGAGAATAGTCGTCGAAGAGGATGCCACCGATGCCGTCCTCACCGGCGAGCATCCCCACGCCGAGGAACAGGACCAGAATGGGAATGCCGAGCCGCGAGGACAGCGAACTCAAGAGGACGCTGAAGCCGACCAGGACGGCGCCGACCAGGAACAGATTGTTGATGGCGCCGGCATCCACACGGAACTCCCGGGATTGTCAGGCAAACGGATGCCGCAGGATGATGGTCTCTTCCCGATCAGGCCCGGTCGAAATGATGTCCACCGGCGCCTCGATGATCCTTTCGATGTATCGAATATAGGCCAGGGCATTGGCCGGCAGCTGATCCAGGCTCTTGATGCCGACCGTGGACTCGCTCCAGCCAGGCAGTTCGACGTACTCAGGCTCCAGGTCCTGATAGCTGTCCATGTTCATCAAGTAAGACGACGCATCTGCGTCAACCCCCTTGTAACCGGTGCACACCTTGATGGTTTCCAGCCCGTCCAGCACATCCAGCTTGGTCAGGCAGATTCCGGAAACCGAGTTGATGCGGATGGCCAGACGCACGGCAGCGGCATCGAACCAGCCGCAGCGCCGTGCGCGGCCGGTCGTGGCACCTTTTTCCTTGCCGACAGTGGCCAGGTGTACACCCGTGTCGTCGAACAGTTCCGTGGGAAATGGCCCGGAACCCACGCGTGTGGTGTAGGCCTTGGTGATGCCCAGGACATAGTCCAGGTAAAGCGGTCCGAAGCCGCTGCCCGTGGCCGTGCCGCCTGCCGTGGTGTTGGAGGAGGTCACGAATGGATAGGTGCCGTGATCGATGTCCAGCAGGGAGCCCTGGGCGCCCTCGAACAGGATGTTGTCGTTGGCCTTGCGGTGACTGTGGAGTATCTCGATCGTGTCGCTGACCATGGGCCGGATCTGTTCCCCCAGAGCGAGTGTGGTGGCCAGTGTGCTCTCGTAATCGATGGTCTCAACCCCGTAGTAGTTGGCCAGCATGAAATTGTGATAGTCGAGGACTTCCTTCAACCGAGTGGCGAAATGGGCTTCGTTGAAGAGTTCGCCGACGCGCAGGCCGCGGCGCGCGACCTTGTCTTCGTAGGCAGGGCCGATACCCCGACCCGTGGTGCCGATCTTCTCATTGCCGAGCCGCTTCTCGCGTGCCTGATCCAGCGCAGCGTGGGATGGCAGGATGAGCGGACAGGAAGCGCTGATCTTGAGTTTGGGGCGTACCACCACGCCTCGCTCTTCGAGACGGGTGATCTCCGTCATCAGGGCATCCATGCTGAGCACGACACCGTTGCCGATCACGCAGGTGACATTGTCACGCAGGATACCGGAGGGCAGCAGGTGCAGGACTGTCTTCTCGCCCTTGATGACCAGGGTGTGACCGGCGTTGTGGCCACCCTGGAAACGGGCAACGACTGCTGCCTGCTCCGTGAGCAGATCCACGATCTTGCCCTTGCCTTCGTCACCCCATTGCGTACCCAGTACAACGACACTTCTACCCATTTGTCATCTTCTCTTCTTGAAAGAACTTCATTGAAGACAGGCGGATCACCCTGAATCGGGCGCCTGTCACTTCACGCTTTCCACCAGCCACTGGTCGCCACGTCGGACAATGCGCCGATCGCATCCCAGTACGCTGAACTGCTCCGCAGCAGGCGGGGTATCGCTCAGATCCATCAGCACGCGCTCGCCCTGCGCGCGCAGACTGGCGATGAGCGCCTGCAGCTGTGGATCTGTGTCGGCAGGCGCCGACACGGCGAGGCGCCGCACGAAAGCCTCCGTGCTGAGGCGGGCCAGCACTTTCAGATCCGCGTCAAAGCCGGACGCCGGTC
>JALREE010000052.1 GCA_023256835.1 Pseudomonadales bacterium
TTCGCCTCTGAAGTGGCGGCCGCTGCAGGGCTGTAAGCAAGTCTCGACCGAGCACTGTGAGGACGTCATGCCCATGCTGAAAACCGAAAAGAAATACAAGCGCATCCTGCTCAAGCTCAGTGGCGAAGCATTGATGGGGGATGCCGACTTCGGCATCGACCCGAAAGTGCTGGATCGCATGGCCGTGGAAGTCGGTCAGCTGGTGGGGCTTGGCGTGCAGATCGGAATGGTGATCGGCGGGGGCAATCTGTTCCGCGGGGCCGCGCTGCATGCCGCCGGCATGGAGCGTGTCACGGGTGATCACATGGGTATGCTGGCCACCGTCATGAATGCGCTGGCGATGCGCGACGCCCTCGAGCGGGCCAGCATTGCCACGCGCGTCATGTCGGCCATTCCGATGAGCGGTGTCGTCGAGCATTACGACAGACGCACGGCCATCCGCCATCTGCGGGCTGGTGATGTGGTCATCTTCGCCGCCGGCACAGGCAATCCCTTCTTCACCACGGATTCCGCCGCCTGTCTGCGAGGTATCGAAATCGATGCCGAACTGGTGCTCAAAGCCACCAAGGTGGACGGTGTGTATTCCGCCGATCCGCATCTGGTGCCCGATGCCGTCAAGTACGATCGTCTGAGCTTCGACGAAGTGCTGGACAAGAAACTGGGCGTCATGGATCTGACGGCAATTGCCTTGATCCGCGAACATGACATTCCCGTGCGCGTGTTCAACATGAACAACCCGGGTGCCCTGCTGAACAACGTCATGGGGGTGCCTGACGGAACCACCATCGAGAATCTCTGATCACTGCGAATTCCACTCTTCGCCCGCAACCATGGGGACAGCACGATGATTGACGACATTATCAAGGACGCCGAACAACGCATGGACAAAAGCCTTGTTGCGCTGGACACGGCTTTCAAGAAGATCCGCACAGGTCGTGCGCATCCCAGTCTGCTGGATACCATCATGGTGCCGTACTATGGCGCCGACACGCCCCTCAACCAGCTGGCCAATGTCACGGTGGAAGACGGTCGCTGCCTGGTGGTGGTGCCCTGGGAGCGCAAGCTGATCTCCGAGGTCGAGCGCGCCATCATGAAATCGGATCTTGGGCTCAATCCGTCCAACAACGGCGAATCCATCCGCGTGCCAATGCCGGCACTTACGGAAGAGACACGTCGCGAATACACCAAGCAGGCCCGTTCCGAGGCAGAAAACGCCCGGGTGGCGATTCGCAACATTCGTCGGGATGCCAATGGCGACATCAAGGACCTGCTGAAAGAGAAGGCCATCAGCGAGGACGATCAGCGGCGAGCAGAAGAGCGCATCCAGAAGCTGACGGACAAGTTCATCGCTGCCGTGGATGCCAGCTATGGCGTGAAGGAATCCGATCTGCTGTCCATGTAAGTACGGCCACTTCACTTCAGAGACAGACCTGCCTGATGCACACCACCACATCGATCAAGCCAGACGCCGGACAATTGCCGCAGCACGTGGCTGTCATCATGGATGGCAACAACCGCTGGGCCAGGGTCAAGGGTTTGGCGGGTTCCGCCGGCCATCGCGCGGGTGCCGAGGCGGCACGGGAGGTGGTCTACTCCTGTCTCAACCGCGGCATCAAGTACCTCACGCTCTTCGCTTTCAGCAGCGAGAACTGGCTGCGGCCCAACAAGGAAGTCCGCAGCCTCATGGCGCTCTTTCTCGCCGTTCTGAAGCACAAGGAAATCATGCAGTTGCACCGCAACAACGTGCGGCTGTGCTTCATAGGCAACCGGGAGAGTTTCGCGCCGGTGCTGCAGCGGCACATGCGTGAGGTCGAGGCATTGACGCAGCACAATACCGGCACGGTGGTGACCGTGGCGGCTGACTACGGCGGACAGTGGGACATCGCCCGTGCCGCGCGCCTGCTGGCAGAGCAAGTGAAGCGAGGCGAGCTTGCTGCAGCCGACATCGATGTGGCGCAGATGCAGAAAGTCATCTCCCTGGGCGATTGCCGGCCGCCTGATCTTTGCATCCGCACAGGGGGCGAGAGTCGCATCAGCAATTTCCTGCTCTGGCAGTTTGCCTACACCGAGCTGTGCTTCACTGACTGCTACTGGCCCGATTTCGATGATGCCCAGTTCGAGCTGGCCATGCAGGACTATGGTCGACGGCAGCGCCGCTTCGGCCATCTCGACACTCCCTCGCACAGCGACGAGCTGCCGGGCAAGGGGAGCACGAGCAGTGCTTAGGACCAGGGTCATCACCGCGCTGGTCTTGCTGGCCGTGCTGGTGGCGGCCACTTTCCGGACCAGCCCGTTTCAATTCGCTGTCTTCGTCAGTGCCGTGCTGACCCTGGGGGTGCTGGAGTGGACCCGCTTGATGGGCCTCACGCAGCCGCTGGCGCGAGCAGCCTACATGCTGCTCATCCTTGTCAGCATGCTCGGACTTGCCGTCCTCATGGGGCTGCAGCCTGCGGCCCCCGTGCTCGAGCGCTCCGTGGTTCTCGCAGTGACCGGCGCAGGCGTCGGGTTCTGGTGCCTCGCTGCGTGGCTGGTCATGAGTTTTCCTTCGACAAGGACGCTCTGGGAGACGCCGCCCCGCACAGCACTCATGGGGCTGTTCACCTTGCTGCCTGTGTGGTGCGCCCTGATTCAATTGAAGTACCTCAACAGCGCCGGCTACCTCGTGCTCGCCGTCATTGCACTGGTCAGCATCGCCGATATCGGCGCCTATTTCGTCGGTCGTGCATGGGGCAGCAGCAAGCTGGCGCCACAGGTCAGTCCCGGGAAGTCCTGGGCGGGCTTCTGGGGCGGGATGAGCGCCTCGGCCCTGCTGGCCTGTCTGCTGCTGGTGCCGGTCAACACCTATGTTCAGCCGTTGAATCCCCCTGCCGTTGTCCTGCTTCTGCTGACGGCCGTCGTGGTCGCGGTGTTCAGTGTCTTCGGCGATCTGTTCGAGAGCATGCTCAAGCGCAGCCAGGGCATGAAGGACAGCGGCAGCCTGTTGCCTGGACACGGTGGTGTGCTGGATCGCATCGACAGTCTGACGGCCGCCGCGCCCGTGTTCGTGTTCATGCTGCTGCTGGTCTTCGGGGAGTGGCACTGGCAATGAGCGCTCCGGTTCATCACGCCCCCCGCATCAGTGCCACCCGCAGCATCAGCCTGCTGGGCGCTACCGGCTCCATCGGCAAGAGCACGCTGGAGGTCATCGCGCTGCACCCGCAGTACTCGGTGTTCGCCTTGACTGCCAACAGCAATGTCGCGCTCATGCTGGAACAGTGCCTGCGTTTCGCGCCGCGCTTTGCGGTCATGGTGGACGAATCCGCTGCCGAGGAGCTGACACGGGCGCTTGTCCGCCACGGCAGTGCCACGTGCGTGCTGGCCGGCCCTCAGGGCTTGATCGAGGTGGCGAGTCATCCCGAGGTCGATACGGTCATGGCAGCCATCGTGGGTGCCGCCGGGCTGCCGTCCGCACTTGCCGCGGTGCAGCACTCCAAGAAGGTGCTGCTGGCAAACAAGGAAGCCCTGGTGATGGCGGGTGACCTGTTCATGGACGCACTGGCGCAGAGCCAGGCTGTCCTGCTGCCCATCGACAGCGAACACAATGCCGTCTTCCAGTGTCTGCCGCAGCACTCGCGTGCCACTGCCGATGGGCTTCCGGCTCTGGGTGTGCGCCGCATTCTGCTGACCGCCTCGGGCGGTCCGTTCCGCGAATGGCCGCTGGAGCACTTGCATGCTGTCACTCCGGAGCAGGCCTGCAAGCATCCCAACTGGAGCATGGGGCGCAAGATCTCGGTGGACTCCGCCAGCATGATGAACAAGGGACTGGAAGTCATCGAGGCCTGCTTCCTCTTTGGTGTCGGCCCGGAACTGGTTGATGTGCTGATCCATCCGCAAAGCATCGTGCACTCCATGGTGGAATATACCGACGGCTCGGTGCTGGCCCAGATGGGCAGCCCCGACATGCGGATTCCCATTGCGCATTGTCTGGCGTGGCCCCAGCGCATCGCTTCCGGGGCGGCTTTCCTCGATCTGACGAGGCAGGGCGCCTTGCAGTTCCATGCGCCCGACCTCGAACGTTTTCCCTGCCTGCGGCTTGGCATCGAGGCGGCTCGGGCGGGCGGTACGGCACCGACCATCCTGAATGCCGCCAACGAAGTGGCGGTGGAGGCGTTCCTCAGGGGAGAAAGTGGTTTCACGGCGATACCCGCCATCATCGAGCAGACGCTGGCACAAATGACTTGTGGCAAAGCGGAGTCAGTCGATATGATTCGGCAGGTCGACGAGCAGGCGAGAACCCTTGCACGACGCCTGATTCAAAGGCGCTGAACCTGATGCAGCGGCCCCGCAGCGGCATTGAAGAAGGCTTGGCGGGACACACGTGCAGCTCTGCTGCAGACAGAGGTCGGAAGCGATAGGCAGCATGGCTCAAGAACTCCTGATCAACATCGCGGCTCTGATCGTGACCCTGGGTATCCTGGTCACGGTGCATGAGTTCGGTCATTTCTGGGTGGCGAGACGCTGCGGCGTGAAGGTGCTGCGCTTCTCGATCGGCTTTGGCAAGGCAGTGAAAACCTGGATCGGCAAGGATGGCACCGAATACGTGATCGCCCCCATTCCGCTGGGGGGCTATGTCAAGATGCTCGGTCAGGAAGACACCAGCATGGCCGATCTCGACGCCATTCCGCCCGCTGAGCGGCAACAGTACTTTTCCTGCAAGCCCCTGTGGCAGCGCATGGCCATCGTGGCAGCCGGTCCCATCGCCAATTTCCTGCTTGCCATCCTCGTCTTCTGGGTGATCAATGTTGGCTACGGTCTCAGTGGCACTGCGCCGGTCATCGCGACTGTCACCGAGAATTCCCCGGCCTGGGAGGCCGGCCTGCGCCCGGGCGATGAGATCACTGCCATCGATGGCGAGCCCACCCGGATCTGGCAGCAGGTGACCATGCAATTGCTGGAGCGCCTTGGCGAGACCGGCACACTGCAGATCCAGGCCATCCCGGCCGGTGAGTCGACCGCGCGGGAATTCAGCGTCGCGCTGCTGAACTGGCAGTCCGATACCGCCGAGCCCAATCCCCTGGGGTCGCTCGGGCTGGTGCAGTACGAGATTCCTCCGGTGATCGAAGGTCTGGTAGATGGCGGCGCTGCACAGCGTGACGGCCTCGCGCCTGGTGACCGGATCCTGCAGGCCGATGGACAGCCTGTCACCGGCTGGGTGCAGTGGGTGCAGCTGGTGCGTGCGAGCCCGGAACTCCCCCTGAATGTGCTTGTCCAACGGGGCAGCGAGCAGGTCGCCCTGACGGTGGTGCCCGATCGCGTGACCGCCGAGGACGGCAGCATCATGGGCAGTATCGGCGCCTACGTGCAGGAGTTCGATCTCTATGCCAGTCTGCCGCCGGAGCGCATTCGCGAAGTGAACTACAACGTGTTTACCGCGTTGATTCCTGCAGTGCAGGAGACCTGGGACAAATCGGTGTTCGTGCTCGAGTCCATGAAGAAGATGCTGGTCGGGTTGATCTCGGTGAAGAACATCAATGGGCCGATCACCATTGCTCAGGTCGCTGGAGACACCGCCAGTTATGGCCTCGAGGTCTATCTCGGCTTCCTGGCCGTCTTGAGCATCAGTCTTGGCGTGCTGAATCTGTTGCCGATTCCCGTGCTGGATGGTGGTCATCTGCTTTACTACACGGTGGAAGCCGTCATACGCAGACCAGTGCCGGAGCGCATCCAGGCCATGGGGCTGCAACTGGGGCTCCTGCTTATCTCGGGCGTCATGGTGCTGGCGATATACAACGATGTCAGTCGTCTCTTGTGACACCGGGGATCCTGCGCATTACTCTCTTTCCTTTTTGAAACAATATTCATGACCAGAAAGTTACTCAGTACCTTGGTGTTGTCCTCCATCGCGGCAACGAGTGCCTACGGGCAAAGCTTCGTGATCGAAGACATTCAGATCGACGGTCTGCAGCGCATCTCCTCCGGCATCGTGTTCGGCCTGTTGCCTGTGGGCATTGGCGACGAAGTCAGTGATCAGGTGCCGGCGGAAATCATCCGCGCGATCTCCGCGTCCGAGTACTTCGAGGAAGTGGAGGTAGCCCGCGAGGGCAATGTGCTCTTCATCTCGGTGCTCGAGCGCCCCTCCGTCAGTGAGATCAACATCACCGGCAACCGGGTGCTGAAGACGGAGGACATCCTCGAGAACATGGCGACAGCCGACATCAGCGAGGGGGGCATCTTCACGCGCGCCACGCTGGAGGCCATTCGTCAGGGCATTCAGGAGGTCTATTCCGGTCGTGGCCGCTACGGCACCACGGTCGATATCGAGATCGAAGAGCAGCCCCGCAATCGTGTCGCCATCAACATGACGATCAACGAAGGGGAGGAGAGCCGCATCCAGTACATCAACATCGTCGGCAACAATGCCTTTGACGATGAGGAATTGCTGGCCTTGTTCGAACTGGGCAAGAAGCCGTGGTACAACCCGTTCAGTCGACGCAACCGCTACTCGCGCGAGCAGTTCACCGGAGATCTGGAACGGTTGACTTCGCATTACATGGACAACGGCTACGTGCGTTTCAATGTCGACTCCACGCCGGTATCCATCACGCCAGACAACGAACAGATCTACATCACACTCAATGTCACCGAGGGCGAGAAATACGTCGTCAACGAAGTGAACCTCGCCGGTGATCTGGTGAATGCCGAGGCGATCCTGCGTGCCTATACCGTGGTGGCCCCCGGCCAGACCTTCTCGCAGGCCCTGGTCACGGCCACCGAAGAGTACATGACCCAGGTGCTGGGCAATTTCGGCTATGCCTTCGCCGAGGTGAACGGCGAGCCGCAGATCAACGAGGAAGACCAGACGGTGGACGTCACGTTCTTCGTCGAGCCGGGCAATCGCACCTATGTCAATCGCGTGAATTTCATCGGCAATACTGCCACGGCAGACGACGTGCTGCGGCGCGAGATGCGTCAGCTCGAAAGCGCGCCGGCCTCCAGTCAGTTGATCGAACTGTCCAAGGTGCGCCTGGAGCGACTGGGGTATTTCTCCACCGTGGAGGTGGAAACCATCGAGCTGCCGGGGTCCGATGATCAGATCGATGTGCAGTACACGGTCGAGGAGCAGAACTTCAGCAACATCTCCTTCAGCGTGGGCTCGGGCGGAGGAGGGGACTTCTTCATCAGTTCGTCCCTGCAGGCGCAGAACTTTCTGGGCACCGGGCGCACCGTCGGCATCGGCGTGAACAAGAGCACTTTCCAGAAGAGCCTTAACTTCAGCTACCTGGACCCGTACTTCACGGCAGATGGCGTGAGTCGCGGTTTCAACCTGTTTCTGCAGGAACAGGATTCGCCCTTCAACATTGCCAGTTTCTCCACCAAGTCCTATGGCGGTTCGTTCAACTTCGCCTACCCGATCAGCGAGATCCAGCAGATCGGCTTCAATGTGGGGTATACCCACACCGAGTTGAGCTCCGGAGGGCTGTCCGTGCAGGAGATCGAGTCCAGTCCCAAGCTGTTCGACGGAGTGGACCTCTATATCGTGAACCCGGCCAATCCGAACCCCTTCGATGGTCCCGTTGTCGACGGCGTCACCGGCTTGATTGCCAATCTGCCCAGCGAATACCTGAACCTGAACCCCGAGCCCGGTTTCATCGACAGACAGGGCACCGTCTTCGACAATTTCTCGTTCTCTGCCAACTGGCTGCGCAGCACGCTCAACCGCGGACAGCTGCCAACTGATGGCACCTTCCAGCAACTGTCGCTGGAGCTGACCACGCCAGGCAGCGACCTGGAGTATTACAAGCTCAACTATGCCGGTCAGTTCTATCAGCCGCTGTGGGGCGACTTCGTGCTTGCCCTGCGCGCCAACCTTGGCTACGGCGATGGTTTCGGCAAGACGCAGGGACTGCCCTTCTTCAACAATTTCTTCGCGGGCGGTCTGGCCCAGAATGGTGTGGTGCGAGGATTCGACGAGAACAGTCTGGGCCCGCGCAGCACGGATCCGCAGCGTTATCAGATCGGCAACGCCACGCTCAAGCGAGACGAGAACGGCAATATCATTCGTGATGCCCTTGGCATTGCCGAGATCGATCCGAACATTTTCGGTTACCAGACTACCCCGGTGCTGGACGCCGATGGCAATCAAGTGGTGGGTGCCAATGGTGTTCCGCAGGTGCAGCTCGCTGTCGAGAACGTGTCCCTCAATCAGGAACTGGACGCATTTGGGGGTAATATATTGACCACTGGTAGTGTAGAATTGCTCTTCCCGATTCCGTTCGTGACTGATCGCAGCAGGGTTCGTTCATCCTTGTTCCTAGACGTCGGAAACGTATTCTCGACCAGCTGCTCGGCCAGACAATCTTTGCAGAACAACTGCAGCGATTTCGATGTGGGAGAGCTGCGATATTCGATGGGGCTCAGCGTGACCTACCTGTCACCTTTTGGTCCGCTGACCTTTTACGTCGCCAAACCCTTCACCAAGGATGAGTTTGACGATGAAAAGAATTTCGATTTTACGATTGGTGCCGGCTTCTGACGGCATCAGTACAACAAGAACTAGGCAGCGGCACACGTTTGCCAATCAAGTCATTCGGAGACATATAACGTGAAAACCTTCATCAAAGCACTTGCAGTGGCAGGCTCGATTCTGGTGGCTGGCAGCGCCTTCGCGCAACAACCTGTGGTGGGCGTGGTGAATCTCGAGCAAGCACTGTTCAATTCCCAGGCTGCGCAGGAGCTGCAGGCCGCGATTCAGGAAGAATTCCGCGACGACCAGACGCGGGCAGATCAGCTCAACACCGAACTGACCGAGCTGGCGGAGCGTGCTCAGCGTGATGAGTCCATCATGAGTGATGCAGAGAAGCGTCGAGTCACGTCCGAAGCCCAGGAAAAGCAGGTGCAGTTGCAGATGATTGCCGAACGCGTGCAGGCGGCCCTGCAGGAGCGCAATCAGAGTTTCATCGAAAGCATGCGCGAGAATCTTGGCAACGCCATCCAGGCCGTGGTGCAGGAAGGCGGTTACAACATCGTGCTCAATGCTGACAGCGTGGCGTTCTTCGACAATACCTACGACATCACGGCGAAAGTGACTGCCAAGCTGAACGAGCTGTCCCAGTAAGGTCTGGCGCAGAAAGGTTCTCACCAGGTGAGCACTTCCACTGTCCATACACTTGGTGAGCTGGCGAACCTGCTGGAGGTCCGCCTCAACGGTGATCCCTCGGTACTCATTACCGGCTTGGCGACGCTCAAGAGTGCCGTGCCCGGTCAACTGAGCTTTCTCAGCAACCCTCGCTATGCGTCCCAACTGGCACACTGTCGTGCTTCTGCCGTGATCGTCGATGCGGAGTATGCAGGGGCCTGCCCGGGTGCGCAGCTGATTTCCAGCACTCCGTATGTGACCTATGCCAGGGCGTCCCAACTCTTCGGGGCAGAGCGCAAGCCGGCAGCCGGGATTCATCCCTCCGCGAGCATCGCGGCGGACGCGACGATCGCATCCGATGTGAGCATTGCGGCCAATGCCGTGATCGAGTCGGGCGTCAGGATCGGTTCCGGCAGTGTGATCGGGGCAGGATGCTATGTCGGTGCGGACTCCACGCTGGGAGAGCACTGCATGTTGTATCCGAATGTCACCATCTATCAGGGCGTCACGATCGGCAACAGCGTGGTGCTGCATTCTTCCGTGGTGATCGGTGCCGATGGCTTCGGTTTCGCCTTTGATGGCAGGCGCTCGGTCAAGATCGCGCAGCTCGGCGGCGTGCAGATCGGCGACGACGTCGAGATCGGGGCAGGCTCCACGGTGGACCGCGGGGCGCTGGATGACACCATCATCGGACAGGGCGTGAAGATCGACAATCAGGTGCAGATCGCACACAACTGCGTCATTGGCGAGCACACCATCATCTGCGGTTGCAGTGCCATCGCCGGCAGCACGAGCATCGGCCGTTACTGCACCATTGGTGGCGGCGTCGGCGTCATCGGCCACTTGCAGATTGCGGACAAGGTCATGATCAGTGCCATGTCGCTGGTCAGCCAGTCGATCAGCGAATCAGGCATCTACTCGTCCGGAACCGGACTTCTGGAATCGAAGGAATGGAAGCGCAACATCGTGCGGTTTCGCCAGCTTGATGACATGGCCAAGCGCCTGCGTGAGCTGGAAAGACTGGCACAGGGCAGACCGTCTGCCCCGGGGGACTCCGTCTGAAGGAGTCCGCCGCCCAAGAACACCTGTTTCAGGAAAACAACACAATGATGAACGTGGAAGAAATCAAGGAATACCTGCCGCAGCGCTACCCGTTTCTGCTGGTTGATCGGGTACTGCAGATCGAGCTCGGCAAGCGCATCCTTGCGTACAAGAATGTCACCGTGAACGAAGAGTTCTTCGAGGGACATTTTCCGGACAAGCCCATCATGCCGGGTGTGCTGATCATTGAAGCCCTGGCACAGGCCGCAGGCGTGCTGGGCTTCAAGAGTCAGGAAAAGAAGCCGAAGGATGGTTACCTGTACTATTTCGTCGGCGCTGACGAAGTGCGTCTGAAGCGCCCCGTGGTACCTGGAGATCAGCTGATGCTGGAAGCGGAGATCATCACCAGCAAGCGTGGCATCTACAAGTTCAATTGTCGTGCCTTCGTGGGTGAAGAGACGGTAGGCACGGCGATCATCATGTGCGCAGAAAGGAAAAACGAAATTGATTGATTCACGCGCAATAATAGACCCCAGTGCGCGTCTGGCGGCGAATGTCACGGTGGGGCCATGGTCCATCATCGGGCCCGGTGTCGAGATCGGTGAAGAGACTCAGATCGCCTCGCATGTCGTCATTCGCGCGAATACCCGCATAGGGGCCAGGAACCGCATCTTCCAGTTCGCCTCCATCGGCGAAGAGCCTGCCGACAAGAAATTCACGGGCGAAGAGACCTGGCTGGAAGTCGGGTCCGACAACATCATCCGCGAAGGAGTCACGCTGCACCGCGGCACTGGCTTCGGTGGCAGTTACACCCGCATCGGCAGTCACAATCTGCTGATGCCCTATGTCCATGTTGCGCATGACTGCATCGTGGGCAGCCACACCATCTTCGCCAACAACGTGGGCATTTCCGGGCACGTGGAAGTGGGCGACTGGGCCATCCTTGGCGGCTACGCCGGGGTCAACCAGTTCCTGAAGATCGGCGCGCACGCCATGATCGGCGGCATGACCCATGTGAGCAATGATGTGCCGGCCTATGTGATTGTCAGTGGCACGCCCCCCGAGGCGCGCAGCATCAACGCCATCGGCTTGGAGCGACGCGGGTTCACCAAGGATGCCATCACGCGCATCCGGCGGGCGTTCAAGATTGTCTATCTGAAAGGACTGACCTTGCAGGAAGCGCTCGAGCAGCTCGATCCCATGGCCGCGGAATTCGTCGACATCAAGCTCTTCGTCGACTCCATTCGCGCCTCCACGCGGGGCATTCAGCGCTGAGCAGGGAGACACGCGCGTGCGAGTCGGCATGATAGCGGGCGAGACATCCGGAGACATGCTCGGCGTGGCCCTGATGCAGGCGATTCGCAGGCGCTGTCCGCAGGCCCGGTTCGAGGGCATCGGCGGTCCGCGCATGCTCGCCGAAGGCTTTCACAGCTTCTTTCCGATGGAGCGCCTGTCCGTCATGGGCTTCATCGAGCCCCTGGGAAGACTCCCCGAACTGCTGCACATCAAGAAATCCCTGGTCCGTCATTTCCAGCAATCACCGCCTGATGTCTTCATCGGCATCGATTCGCCAGGCTTCAATCTGCGCATCGAGCAGGAACTGCACGATCTCGGCATTCGCACCGTGCACTATGTCAGCCCGAGTGTCTGGGCCTGGGGACAGAAGCGTATTCACAAGATTGCCCGGGCAGTCGATCTGGTGCTGGCTCTGTTTCCGTTCGAGACGGCCATCTACGAGCAGCATCAGGTGCCGGTGCGCTTCGTGGGGCATCCACTGGCCGACACGATTGCCCTGGATGCGGGCGATGCACTGCACCGTCAGCGAGCCCGCGAGGCGCTTGGCCTGAACGCAGACGGCCGCGTGATTGCCTTGCTGCCAGGCAGTCGCCGGGATGAGATCAACAGGCTGGGCGCCATCTTCATCGCCACGGCTCTACGTTGTCTGGGCCAGAACCCCACTCTGCGTTTCGTGATTCCCTGCGCTAATGCCGAACGTCGCGCACAGGTGCTCGCGCTGCTGCAGGCGCAGGGAGCCGGAGATCAGTTCATGGTGTTCGAAGGCAATTCCCATCAAGCCATGCAGGCGGCCGATCTGGTGTTGCTTGCCTCCGGCACGGCCACGCTCGAAGCCATGCTGCTGCGTCGTCCCATGGTGGTGTGTTATCGACTGGCGTCGCTGACCTGGATGCTTGCCTCGCGCATGCTCAAGGTGCCTTATGTCTCTCTGCCCAATCTGTTGGCGGCGCAGCGACTGGTACCGGAGTTTCTTCAGGATGAGGTGACACCCGAGCGGCTCGCGGGGGCCTTGCAGGACTGGCTGGACCAGCCTGGGCGACAGGCAGAACTGCTGGAGCGCTTTGCGCAGATCCACCACACCATACGCCGCGATGCCAGCAGTCAGGCGGCGGATGCCATCGTGAGTCTGGTGGAGGCAGGAACGCGGGATGAGCGCTGAACTGCTGGAACTGCCGATGTGGCGGTATCCGTATCCCTGCGCGCCCCTGGCCCCGGTGGCGGGCGTTGACGAGGCGGGCAGGGGGCCACTCGCCGGCGATGTCGTCGCCGCGGTCGTGATCCTGGATCCCCAGCGCCCCATCGCCGGTCTGAATGACTCCAAGAAGTTGTCCGAGCGTGCACGCGAGTCCGCCTGCGAGCGCATCGTCGAGAACGCGCTGTGCTATTCTCTCGGCCGTGCCACGGCAGCGGAGATCGACGCCCTCAATATCCTGCAGGCCAGCCTGCTGGCCATGTGGAGGGCCGTGGACGGCCTGCGGCTGGCGCCAGGTCATGTCTATGTCGACGGTCTGCATTGCCCGCGCTGGCCGTACTCCGGGACGGCAGTGGTCAAGGGCGACTCCCGCGTCGACTGCATCGCCGCCGCCTCGATTCTGGCCAAGGTCACGCGTGACCGCGAGATGCGAACGCTGGACGGGCAATACCCGGGCTATGGCTTTGCCGTGCACAAGGGCTATCCCACGGCCGCGCATCTGCAGGCGCTGGCGCGGCTGGGGCCGACCCCCGTCCATCGCATGACTTATGCACCGGTGCGCCGGGCGCTGGGCGTCGAGAGCGCCGCACACATCACTGCCACCCTGGATCTCTGAGTCACCTGGCCCCTATGTCATTGTCTTCTGCCTTCGTCCATCTGCGCCTCCACACGGAATACTCAATCGTGGACAGTGTCGTGCGCATCGACGATCTGGTGCAGCAGGTGGCGGCGGCCGGCATGCCCGCCGTTGCCATCACCGACCACGTCAATCTGTTCGGGCTGATCAAGTTCTACAGCGCGGCGATGAGCGCGGGTGTGAAGCCCTTGTGCGGTTGCGATGTGCTGGTCGAGAACGACGACAATCCGCAGCGCCCTTTTCCGCTGGTGCTGCTGGTGCGCAACAAGACCGGCTATCGCAATCTCACCGAGTTGATCTCCCGGGCCTATACGGAAAAGTCCCCCTCCGGCCTGGTGACTGTGCGTCGCGAATGGATCGAGGAGCGCGCACAGGGGCTGATTGCCCTTTCGGGGGGGCGTGAGGGCGAGATCGGGCGCCTGTTGCAGGAATCCCCGGAGAAGGCCCCCGGAGTGCTTGCGCGCTGGATGCAGTGCTTTCCTGACAGTTTCTATCTGGAGCTGCAACGCACGGGGCGCGACGGCGAGCAGCGCTACATCGAGGCCGCCGTGGCGCTGGCGGCTGCGGCGCGCTGCCCCGTTGTCGCGACGAATGACGTGCGCTTCCTGCAGCGTGACGACTTCGAGGCCCACGAGGTGCGCGTCTGCATCAACGAGCGCCGTACCCTCGATGACCCGCGTCGATCGCGCCATTACAGCGAGCAGCAGTACCTGCGCAGTCCGGCCGAGATGGCCGAATTGTTCAGCGACCTGCCCGAAGCCATCGAGAACACGCGGGCCATCGCGATCCGCTGCAATCTTGAGCTCGCACTGGGCAAGCCCTACCTGCCGAACTATCCCGTGCCGCCAGGCGAGACGGTCGATGCCTTCTTCCGTCGCGTGAGTCGTGAAGGCCTGCAGGCGCGACTGGAGAAACTGCTGCCGCGCGAGCAGTTTGTGGGCGAGCAGGCACTTCAGGAGCGTGAGCAGGCGTGTCGGCAATACTACGAGCGGCTGGATTTCGAGCTGAACGTGATCATCCAGATGGGCTTCCCGGGCTACTTCCTCATCGTGATGGAGTTCATCCAGTGGGCTCGCCAGAACGACATTCCGGTCGGACCGGGCCGAGGGTCTGGTGCAGGTTCCATCGTCGCCTATGCGCTGGGCATCACCGATCTTGACCCGCTGCGCTATGACCTGCTGTTCGAGCGCTTCCTCAATCCGGAGCGCGTGTCCATGCCCGACTTCGACGTCGATTTCTGCATGGACGGCCGCGACCGCGTGATCGCCCATGTGGCGGAGATGTACGGCAAGGAAGCTGTTTCGCAGATCATCACTTTTGGCACCATGGCGGCCAAGGCCGTGGTGCGCGATGTGGCAAGAGTGCAGGGCAAGTCCTACGGTCTGGCCGACAAGCTCTCCAAACTGATTCCGTTCGAGGTCGGCATCACGCTGTCCAAGGCACTGGAATCCGAAGCCGCGCTGCGCGAATTCGTCGAAGCGGATGACGACGCGCAGGAAATCATGGAGATGGCGCTGAAACTGGAAGGCCTGACGCGCAATGTCGGCAAGCATGCGGGCGGGGTGGTGATCGCGCCCACGCGTCTCACGGACTTCTCTCCACTGTATTGCGATGAGAACGGCGAAGGTCTGGTGACGCAGTTCGACAAGAATGACGTGGAAACTGCCGGGCTGGTGAAGTTCGATTTCTTGGGGCTGCGCACGCTCACGATTATCGACTGGGCGGTCAAGATGATCAACGCGCAGGAGCCGCAGGCGCGCGAGCATCCGCTTGACATCACGGCGATCCCGCTGGATGACAGGAAAGTCTACGAGCTGTTGCAGCGGGGTGAGACCACCGCCGTGTTCCAGCTGGAATCCCGCGGCATGAAGGATCTGATCAAGCGTCTGTTGCCCAGTCGCTTCGAGGACATCATCGCTCTGGTGGCGCTGTTTCGCCCGGGGCCGCTGCAATCGGGCATGGTGGATGACTTCATCAACCGCAAGCATGGTCGGGCCGAGGTGGATTATCCGCATCCGGACCTCGAGCCGGTGCTTTCCAACACTTACGGCGTGATTCTCTACCAGGAACAGGTGATGCAGATCGCCCAGGTGCTGGCGAACTACAGTCTGGGCGGCGCCGACATGCTGCGTCGTGCCATGGGCAAGAAGAAGCCCGAGGAAATGGCGCAGCAGCGTGACTCGTTCATGCAGGGCGCACAGCAACGCGAGATTGATCCCAACCGGGCAGGGTCCATCTTCGATCTCATGGAAAAGTTCGCGGGCTACGGTTTCAACAAATCGCATTCGGCGGCTTATGCTCTGGTCTCCTATCAGACTGCCTGGCTCAAGGAACATTACCCGGCCTACTTCATGGCGGCTGTGTTGTCAGCTGACATGCAGAACACAGACAAGGTGGTGACATTGGTGGAGGAGTGCCGACAGATGCGGCTGCCGCTGATTGTGCCCGATGTCAATCTTGGTGAATTCAACTTCACGGTCAACAACAAGCGCGAGATCGTTTACGGTCTCGGTGCCATCAAAGGACTTGGCGAAGGGCCGGTGACCGCGATCATTGCAGCACGTGCAGCAGGCGGGCCGTTTGTGTCCCTGCTGGATTTCTGTCGCCGCGTGGATGGACGGGCCGTCAACAAGCGTACGCTGGAGGCACTGGTGCGTGCGGGAGCACTGGACAGTCTTCAACCTGGTGGCAAGGACCTGGCTCGTGCCGTGCTCAGCGCGTCGATTGCAGACACGATGAAAGCGGCGGAGCAAAGCAGTCGCAACAACGCGATTGGCGTGCAGGATATGTTCGGTGATATCAATCCGGTAGCCGAGGCGCCGCTCAGCATTCCTGGCTCACGAGTGAGAGCCTGGACGGAGCAGCAGCGACTTGCCGCAGAACGCGAGACCCTCGGCCTGTATTTCAGCGGACATCCCGTGGATGAATTTCTGCCCGAGATCGAGCAGTTTACCCGTGATCGTCTTGCCAATCTCAAGCCAGAGCGCGAGAGTCAGCACATTGCCGGTCTTGTGGTAGCGATCCGCACCATGAAGAGCAAGCGTGGCGACACCATTGCCATGATTCAGCTGGACGATCGCAGCGCGCGTTTCGAGGTCTCACTGTTCGGCAAGGAATATGACCAGTTCCGCAATCTGCTGCTCAAGGACGCCATCCTTGTGATGGATTGCTTTGTCAGTGTGGATGACTACAGCGGGTCAATGCGGGGCCGGGCCCGCAACGTCATGACGCTGGATCAGGCGCGGGCGCAGTTTGCCCGGAGTCTGGATCTGCGTCTGCGGCACGATGTGCTGGCACCTGACTTTCTCAATGTGCTTGAGACGATCCTCCAGTCCCATCGGCCTCTCGTGCCGGTGCAGCCTGTGAGCGATGAAGCGTTGCCGGAGGGCAGTGCAACAGGGTGTCCCGTGCGCATTTTCTATGAGCGGCGTGATTGCCGTGGCTGCCTGGTGTTGGGGCAGCAGTGGCAGGTGCTGCCAGGACAGCTGCTGCTGCAACGCTTGCAGGAAGAGTTCGGCAGAGCCAGCGTG
>JALREE010000214.1 GCA_023256835.1 Pseudomonadales bacterium
CCAAGGACAAGATCATGATGGGCGCCGAGCGCAAGTCCATGGTCATGTCCGACAAGGAAAAGCTCAACACGGCCTACCACGAGTCCGGCCATGCCATCGTGGGACGTCTGGTGCCGGAACATGACCCTGTCTACAAGGTCAGCATCATTCCGCGCGGTCGCGCTCTGGGCGTCACCATGTTCCTGCCCGAGGAAGACCGCTACAGTCTGAGCAAGCAGGGCATTCTCAGCATGATCTGCAGTCTTTACGGCGGTCGCATCGCCGAGGAAATGACGCTGGGCAGCGAGGGGGTCACCACGGGTGCTTCCAACGACATCCAGCGTGCGACCGACATGGCGCGCAACATGGTCACCAAGTGGGGTCTGTCGGAAAAGCTCGGTCCGCTGATGTATGCCGAAGACGATGGCGAAGTGTTCCTCGGACGTTCCACTGCCTCGCATTCGAAGGCGCACTCGGGCGAGACTGCCAAGGTCATAGACGAAGAGATCAAGCGCATCATCGACGAGTGTTATGGTCGGGCGAAGCGCCTGCTGGAAGAAAACCGCGACAAGCTGGAGTTGATGAAGGACGCGCTGCTGGAGTACGAAACCATCGATGCCGATCAGATCAACGACATCATGGCCGGCATGAAGCCCAGGCTGCCCGCGGACTGGTCGCAGAGCGATTCCGGTTCCGGCTCGGCCCGCACCAGCGGACGTGCGGCGGATGCCTCTGCAGACAGCCCCATCGGAGGCCCCGCCAGCGAAGTCTGACTGGCGCATTGCAGGACAACTGAGTGAGCGGCACATTCCTCAAGGTCGGTGACCAAGTCATCGACCTCTCTGTTCCCGTCGTCATGGGAATCGTCAACGCCACCCCCGACTCGTTCTCTGACGGGGGGCGGCTCGCTTCCGGTGCATCCGCCGGCTTCAAGGTGTCGGTTGACAAGGCGCTGGCGCTGGCTGATCGCATGCTGCAGCAAGGCGCTGCTCTCCTTGATGTAGGAGGCGAGTCCACTCGACCTGGCGCGGCAAGCCTCAGCGCACAGGAAGAGCTCGATCGAGTGATTCCGGTGATAGAAGCCATCCGGGCCCGGCTCGATATCGCCATCTCCGTGGATACCAGCACTCCTGTCGTCATGGTGGAAGCCATCGCGGCCGGGGCCGGGCTCGTCAACGACGTGCGGGCGCTGAGGCGACCGGGGGCGCTGGCGGCGGTTGCCGGACTGGATGTCGCCATCTGCCTGATGCACATGCGCGGCGAGCCGGGCACCATGCAACAGGATGTGCAGTACGAGGATGTCGTGGCGCAGGTGCGTGCATTTCTGGCGGAGCGAGTGGATATCTGCATCGGGCACGGCATTGCGCGCTCGCGTCTGCTGGTCGACCCCGGGTTTGGATTCGGCAAGAGTGTCGAACAGAACTACCGGCTCCTGCGTGAGCTGTCGCAATTCCAGGGGCTCGGGCTGCCGTTGCTGGTCGGCATGTCCCGCAAATCCATGCTCGGCGCTGTCACCGGGAGGCCGGTTGACGAGCGCATCCATGCCGGTGTCGCGGCAAGCGTGCTCGCGCTGCAGGGCGGCGCCGCGATCATCCGCACTCATGACGTGGCGCCGGTCGTCGACGCCATCAGAGTCCACCGCGCCTGGTCAGGCGCAAGTCATTGAGAGACAGGTAAGGGAATGAAAAACAAGAAAGCAGAGAAGAAGTATTTCGGGACCGACGGCATTCGTGGTCGTGTCGGCGAGCACCCCATCACGCCCGACTTCATGTTGAAGCTGGGCTGGGCGGCTGGCAAGGTCTTCGCCAAGTCCGATCGCGCTCGCAGCAAGATTCTCATCGGCAAGGACACCCGCATTTCGGGCTACATGTTCGAAGCGGCGCTCGAGGCCGGCCTCACGGCGGCCGGTATCGACATCAATCTGCTGGGGCCGATGCCAACGCCAGCGGTTGCCTATCTCACGCGGACCTTCCACGCGCAGGCCGGGATTGTCATCAGCGCCTCGCACAATCCCTTCGAAGACAATGGCATCAAGTTCTTCTCGGGTGACGGATCCAAGCTGCCGGATGAGCTGGAGTTCGCCATCGAGGAATACCTCGAACGACCCATCACGACAGTGGATTCCCAATTGATCGGCAAGGCCTCCCGAATCACGGATGCCAGTGGTCGCTACATCGAATACTGCAAGGGCACGGTGCCTTCGGAAATGAAGCTGACTGGCTTGAAGCTCGTTGTCGACTGTGCGAATGGATCCACCTATCACATCGCCAGCAATGTGTTTCGTGAGCTTGGTGCGACGGTGAAGACCATCGGTGCCTCGCCCAATGGGCTCAATATCAACGATCAGTGCGGCTCCACCTGCACCGATGCACTCGTGCGCGAGGTCCTGGCAGAACAGGCCGATCTGGGAGTGGCCTTCGATGGGGATGGCGATCGCCTGATCATGGTCGATCATCTCGGCAATGTGGTGGATGGAGACGAGATCCTGTACGTGATTGCCCGCGACAGACGTCGCCGCAATGTGGATTTCGGCGGTGTCATCGGTACGCTGATGAGCAATCTCGGTCTGCAGCTGGGGCTCGAGGCCCTCGACATTCCGTTTGCTCGAGCTGCGGTCGGTGATCGCTATGTCATGGCGGAACTCAAGCAGCGGAAGTGGGAGCTGGGGGGGGAATCATCCGGCCACATCATCTGTCTGGACGTGTCCACCACCGGCGATGGCATCGTGTCGGCGCTGCAAACGCTTTATGCCATGATCAGCACAGGCTCCAGCCTGCATGAGCTGCGCAGCAAGATGGTGAAATTCCCGCAGACGATGATCAATGTGAAGGTGACGGACAAGAAGCGGCTGGACTCAGCTCCTGCCATTCGCGAGGCGGTGGCAGTGGTGGAGGCGACGCTTGGTCGCAAGGGACGGGTGCTGCTGCGTCCTTCCGGCACCGAGCCCGTGGTCCGCGTGATGGTGGAAGGCGAAGATGCGGCACTCGTGCAGCGACTTGCGGAAGAGCTGGCGCAGCAGGTCAAGCAGCATGCCTGACCGGCAGGGTCGGGCGTATCAGGTTGCAAGCCCTTGGCAACTTGGGTATATTTGCGCCCCGTTTTCCCGATGTCAGACGCACCTCTGCACAAGGTTATGTGAATGCGCCGAAGTCTAGTCGCTGGTAACTGGAAAATGCACGGTTCCGGCGCCACGATTACCGGGCTGTTGCACTCACTGGTTCAGGCGCTCGGCAACGAGCAGGACGGTGCGGAAGTGGTGGTTTGTCCACCGGCTCCCTACCTTTCCCTATGTCAGCAAATGTTGCAGGGTCGTGCGATCGCGGTGGGGGCGCAGAACGTTCATGCGCAGGCAAGTGGTGCCTTCACGGGCGACGTGTCGGCCGCCATGCTGGCCGAATTCGGTGTGCGTTACGTCATTGCCGGGCATTCGGAGCGACGCCGCTACGCGGGTGAAACCGACGCCGAAGTGGCGCAGAAGTGTGAAGCTGCATTGCTGGCCGGCATAGCCCCGATTGTCTGTGTGGGTGAGACGCTCGAAGAGCGCGAAGCCGGGCGGGCTGATGCGGTGGTGGCGAGACAACTGGGCGCGGTGCTGGATCATTGTGAAGGTGAGGCGCTCGGAAGATTGGTCGTGGCCTACGAGCCAGTCTGGGCGATCGGCACCGGCAGGACGGCAGAGCCGGAACAGGCGCAGGCAATGCACGCCTTCATCAGGCGTGTATTGTGCGACGCGAGCGCAGCGCTTGCCGAGACCGTGAGAATTCTCTACGGTGGCAGCGTGATGGCAGAGAACGCGGCGCAGTTGTTCGCGCAGCAAGACATAGACGGTGGCCTGGTGGGCGGTGCGTCCCTCAAGCCGGAAGAATTCATATCGATTTGCAAGAGTGTGGGCAGGCAATGGAAACCTTGGTAATCGTCGTGCACGTGATCGCCGCCATCGCGATCGTCGGACTGGTGCTGCTGCAACAGGGCAAGGGCGCTGACGCAGGCGCGGCATTCGGCAGTGGTGCATCGCAGACAGTGTTTGGCAGTGCGGGGTCAGGCAATTTCCTGACGCGCTCCACTTCCATCGCCGCCACGATCTTCTTCATCACCAGCCTGACGCTGGCGATTTTCGCGAAGCAGAATACCAGTGCCGGTGTCGTCGAGGGGTTGCCCATCGTCAACCCTGAATTGCTGTCCCAGCCGGCCGCCCCGACCAGCGACGTTCCGCAGGTGGAAGCCGCGACTGATGCAGCCGCCAGCGATGTGCCTGCAGTGCCCGAGCCGGCTCCTGCGACGCCCGCGCCGGGCAATTGAAGAATTGAAAAGAGTTCAAGCCGAAGTGGTGAAATTGGTAGACACGCTATCTTGAGGGGGTAGTGACCTTTGGTCGTGCGAGTTCAAGTCTCGCCTTCGGCACCAGTTGCAGGATGCGCGCAACGCAACAGGCGGCGCGCAGGTTTTCAGAGGATTCCAATCCTTTTGCTTGACCGTTTTGAAGGGGTCTCAGTATAATTCCGGCCCCTGAGTAGAAAGCAGGGATTCAGTGCACTAGCCAGTGGCATTGATTGCGCAAGCGACACATCAGAATTCACGATTTGTTGCGGGGTGGAGCAGTCTGGCAGCTCGTCGGGCTCATAACCCGAAGGTCGTAGGTTCAAATCCTGCCCCCGCTACCAATTTTCGGGAAGCACGCAGTGCCAGCCCCGAGTCAATGCAGCATGGTGTCTGGCCCGCCATGCCGGCAGAAGTAGATGCAATGCGTTGCAGTATCGAAGCCCCATCCGGGGCTTTTTGTTAGGCACGGATTTCGTGCCGAATGCCGGGCTGTTTTGCTCCACATCCCAGGTCGCACTGACCAGGCGATGCAAAAATCAGGAATTCAGGAGTGGGCCGCAGGCCCATTTTTTATTTGTGCGAAATGGTTTTGTGAGTGGCATGCAAGCAAACAGGTGGTCAACATAGTGAGCAATAATCTGGTCGCGATTGCCGACATGATCCGTCCAACCGTCGAGGCGCTGGGTGTCACCCTCTGGGGGGTCGATCAGGTGGGACAGGGGCGCAGCAGTATCCTGCGCATCTATATCGACAAGCCCGACGACGGCATCACCATCGATGACTGTGAGCGTGTCAGTCGTCAGATCAGCGGCATCTTCGATGTTGAGGATCCCATAGCGGGCGAATACACCCTGGAAGTGTCTTCACCCGGCATGGACAGGCCCTTGTTCGACCATGCGCATTTCGCGCGTTTTCTTGGCAGCGTGGCGAATGTTCGGCTGCGTTCGCCGCTGGAAGGGCGACGCAAGTTCAAGGGCGTGATTCAAAGAGCGGAGGCAGACCAGATCTGCCTCCTGGTGGACGAAAAGGAAGTCACTTTTCCTTTTTCGGCCGTGGACAAAGCCAATCTGGTGTACTGAAAGGTCGGCAATCCGACACAGGACGGGCCCGACACCTGTCGGGATTTGGCAGAAGGCGAGAAGACCTCTGGAGTAAGGTGACACGATTATGATGAGTAAAGAGATTCTGTTGTTTGCGGATGCGGTTTCCAATGAGAAAGGCGTCGCACGCGAAGTGATTTTCGAAGCTGTCGAGTCCGCGTTGGCCACTGCCACCAAGAAATACTATGAAGACGACGACATGAATTGTCGCGTGCGTGTCGACCGCAAGACCGGCGAATACGAGACCTTCCGCGTCTGGAACATCGTCAGTGACGAGGAGTTCACCGGCAAGGGGGCGCAGCTCACACTCGAGCAGGCTCTTGAGAAGGACCCACAGGCTGTCATCGGGGGTGTCTGGGAAGAAAAGATCGCGAACATCGAGTTTGGCCGCATAGCGGCGCAGACCGCCAAGCAAGTCATCGTGCAGAAGGTGCGTGAGGCTGAGCGTGACATCATCATCGCCGAATACCGCCACAAGATTGGCAAGCTCATTTCTGGAACGGTCAAGAAAGTCACCCGCGAAAGCGTGCTGGTCGACCTGGGAGGCAATGCCGAGGGCTTGCTCGCTCGCGAACACATGATTCCTCGTGAGAACTTCCGCGTGGGCGACCGCATTCGTGCCCTGTTGCTGGACGTGCGTTCCGAGCCGCGTGGTCCGCAGCTTTTCCTGAGTCGCACCGATCCCGGCATGCTCATCGAACTGTTCAAGATCGAAGTGCCCGAGATCGCCGAGGAAGTCATCGAGATCAAGGCGGCTGCCCGTGACCCGGGCTCCCGTGCCAAGATCGTTGTGCGCACCAATGATGGTCGCATCGACCCGGTCGGAGCCTGCGTAGGCATGCGCGGTTCGCGTGTGCAGGTCGTCTCCAACGAACTGGCGAACGAGCGCATCGACATCATCCTGTGGGACGACAATCCCGCGCAGCTCGTGATCAATTCCATGGCGCCTGCGGAAGTGGCCTCGATCATCATGGATGAAGACAGCCACACCATGGATGTCGCCGTCGAGGAAGAGAATCTCGCCCAGGCCATCGGTCGCAACGGGCAGAATGTGCGTCTTTCCAGCGAGCTGACCGGCTGGACCATCAACGTGATGAGCGTGGCCGAAGCCACCGAGAAGCAGCAGCAGGAAACCAGTGGCTTCGTCGAAATGTTCGTGAGCAAGCTCGATGTGGACGAAGAAGTCGCCGAAGTGCTGGTCAGCGAGGGTTTCACCTCGCTGGAGGAGATCGCCTACGTGCCACTGGAAGAGATCCTGAGCATCGACGGTTTCGACGAGGACATCGCGAACGAGTTGCGCAACCGTGCCAAGGATGCCCTGCTGACGCAGGCGATCGCCTCCGAGGAAGGGCTCTCCAGTGCGAATATCGCGGATGATCTGCGCAACATGGAAGGCATGGACGACACCCTGGCGCTGGCTCTTGCAGGCAAGGGCGTGCTGAGCATGGAAGATCTGGCTGAGCAGTCCATTGACGATCTCATGGACATCGACGGCATGAACGAAGAACGTGCAGGCAAGCTGATCATGACAGCAAGGGCGCCCTGGTTCGAGTGAGCGCAGACAGGCGCAGCAAGACACAGGCAGCAGGAGTCCGGGTCGGACGGCAAGGGTAATCAGGAGTAGGTAAATGGCAGATGTAACAGTCAGTGAACTCGCCAAGGTTGTTGGAGTTTCAGTCGAGAGACTTCTTTCCCAGGTGAAGGAGGCGGGTCTGCCCCACACGAAGGCGGAAGATCCGATCTCCAACGACGACAAGAACACCTTGTTGCTGTTCTTGCGGCGCAGCCATGGCGACAAGGAAGCGACGGATACCGCTCCCAAGAAGATCACGCTCAAGCGCAAGACTGTCGAGACGCTGAAGTCTGCCGGCAGTCATGGCCGCGGCAAGACCATTGCCGTGGAAGTGCGCAAGAAGCGCACTTATGTGAAGCGCAGCGAGCTGCCGGGTGAGGCAGAGAGCAGCGACGCGCAGGAGCAGTCGGAAGAACTGGCCGCGCAGGCGCAGG
>JALREE010000230.1 GCA_023256835.1 Pseudomonadales bacterium
CTGCCCGCTGGAGGTGTAGCCGTGCAGCAGCACGATCAGCGGCATGGCGGTGGCCTCGGCGGCATTGGCCGGGGCGCTGACGAGCACGGGGCCGCGCCCGAAATCCTGAGTCTGGGCGGGGGTCTGGGCCGCGCTCCACGAAGCAGGCAGCAAGGCGCAGAGCAGCAGAGCGAGTGGGGCGAGTCGGATCACGATGAGGCTCCTGATTGGCATTGTTGGGGGAAGATGCTGCGGCGGGAGCCTACTCGAACGGGGCAGACAAGGCAAAGTACGAGTGAAGCGTTGCCCGGTCCGCCTACTGATACACCCTCCCCCCATGCCGCAGCCACCCCACCGCATGCCGCCCCTGTGGGTCGCGGTGCGTCCAGTGCAGCACGCCGCCCTGGTCATTCCATTCGTATTCGCCGTTGAACTCCACCCGATCCCCGGCACTGATGCAGGGCGATAGCGCCCGCGATGAAGGCGAGGAAGACGAGATTCTTCGTGGTTGCGTCCTTGTCAGTGCGTGTTGGGAGAATTCTCACGCTGCCTGCGGGGCAGGCACAGGAACTGGATCGCGGATTCTGGTCTGCACGAGGGAAGGGCAGAGCGCGCTCGTCTCATGCTGCGCCTGCACTTTCATGTGCAGCTTGCTGCTCATAATTATCACTGCCAGCAAATAATGAGCACCAAGTTGCTCAAATAAAGCCGAGCGTGCTAGATTTGAGCAACTTGTTACTCATTTCGACGCACCCATGCCGCCGACCATCCAGATTTTCCATTCCGGGCAATGGCACGACGCCGCTGACCTGAGCATTCCCGCGCCAGAGAAAGGCCGCAACGGTCCCGCTCGCCTGAGCTACCGCCAGGATTACGCGCTCGCGTGGCTGGAGCACGATGATGAGCACGCCTGCGGCCTCACCCTGCCTGTCGAACTTATGCTGACGCATGGCAACCCACGCTGGTTCGGCTTTATGGAGGACATCATGCCCGCCGGCGCCGCGCGGCGTTACTGGACACAGCAACTCCGCATCGCCGACAGGCGCGGGGCCGAACAGGACTTCGCGCTGCTGCAACATGGCTGCATCGCGCCGGTGGGCAATCTGCGGGTCAAGGAGTCGCTGCCCATGCTGCCCGCCAACAGCCGACTGCAGAGCGCCCGCTTCCTCCTGACAGACGTGGTGGAGCGCCACACGGACTTCCTGGAATACGCTCAGCAGATGGGAGCCATCAGCGGCGGAGCCACCGGCGCAGGGGGGGAAGCGCCCAAGTTCCTGCTGCGCCGCTCGGTCGATGACGCGATATGGATCGACACGCTGCAGGACGACCCGACCTGCACAGACGCTCATTACCTGGTGAAATTCCCGCGCGGTCAGCGCAGCGAGATCGACTGCGACATCCTGCGCACCGAGTTTCACTACTACCACGAGCTGCAGGCACTGGGCATTGCCACAATCGACACGGCAGGCATGCAATTGCACGAGGGCAGCCACTATCCATCGCTGTGGCTGCCGCGCTTCGATGTGGAGATTGTCGCTGGCCGCGTGCACCGCTACGGCCTGGAGTCCATCGCCTCGGTCTTGAATGCGCCGCCTGGCGCCTTCCTCAATCACAGCGACGCCTTGCGCCGCACGCTGCAATGCCTGTCACGCCTGCGCTGTCACCGGGAAGGCGCCCGAACCTTCGACCAGGCCGCCTTCGTCATCGAATGGGTGAAGCGCGATTTCCTGAACGTGGCGTTCGGCAATTCCGACAATCACGCGCGCAACACAGCGCTGCTGAAAAAGGCAGGGCAGCTGGGGTTCGCCCCCGTGTACGACTTCGCACCGATGAAAGCTGACCCGGAAGGCATCATCCGCTCGCTGCGCTGGGACTCGCCTCTCGAAGAGGGCGGTCACTTCGACTGGCGCAGCATTGCCCTGGCGCTGGCCGACCTGGTGGACGCGGACCGGCTGTTGCACGAATTGAGCACGCTGGCGCGCCAGCTGGTCGGCCTGCGCGAGCGCCTGCAGCAGCGTGGAGCTCCGGAGCGCATTCTGGCCCTGCCCGCCGTCGGACTTGAAACCCTGGATCAACGCATGAACCGGCAACTGGCCGATTGGGGGGCCTGATGAAACAGCTTTCCGGCGACGAGCGTGAAGCGCTGTTGATCACCCTGCTGCGCGCCGTGCAGCGTGAAGAACTCACCGAGGGGGAACTGCTGCGCCGCTTGCGCAAGGACATCCTGGGGATGAATCAGGACGAATACGCGGTGCTGGTGAAAGTCAGCCGCCGCACACTGTCGGACATCGAGCGCGACGCTGGCAACCCCTCACTGCCCGTGCTCAAGCGCGTGTTCCGGCCGCTGGGCATCACCGTGGGCCTGCTGCCCCGCAGCGAGGGGGTACTGCGCAGGATGGTGCAGGATGACTGAACGCAGCTACTGAATCCCAAGACCCCGGCTGCCGCCGCCTGATACCCGTTCTCACTCCTCCTTCCCCAACTCCGCAAACCTCGCCTTCATCGTCGGGTTCCCGCGCGTCAGCTTCTTGATCGTCACATCCTGCGCCTTGTCATTGGCCAAGCGCAGATTGCGGTCGGTGCCCAGCAGGGCTTCCTTGGTTTTCTGCAGGTGATCGATGGACTTGTCGATCTCGTCGATGGCCTTGGAAAAGCTGCGCGAGGCCAGGTCGTAATTACGGGCGAACGCCGTCTTGAATGATTCCAGATCGTTCTCGAAGTTCGTGATGTCGATGCTCTGCGCCTTCGCCAGCGCCAGTTCTGATTTGTATTTCAGCGAGTTCATCGCCGCGTTGCGCAGCAGCGTGATCATGGGAATGAAGAACTGCGGGCGGATCACGTACATCTTGGGGTAGCGATGCGCCACATCGACGATGCCCGTGTTGTAGAGCTCGCTGTCCGGCTCCAGCAGCGTCACCAGCACCGCGTATTCGCAGCCTTTCTCGTGGCGATCGCGGTCCAGCTCCTTCAGGAAGTCCTCGTTCTTCTGCTTGGTGGCCGTGTGATCGTTCTCGTTCTTCATCTCGAACATGATCGAGACGATCTCGGTGCCCGCCTCGTCGTGCTCGCGGAAGATGTAATCGCCCTTGCTGCCCGAGCGCGCATCGTTGTCCTTCTCGAAATAGGACTTCGGAAACGCCGTGGCGCGCAGCCGATTGAACTCGGTTTCGCAGTGCTGCTCCAGGGTTTCACCCACCATCTTGGTGGAAAGCCGCGCCTTCATGTCGCGCAGGCGTTCTATGGCCTCGTCGCGATCCTTCAGCTGGGTTTCGTACTTGTCGCGCAATGAGGTCTCCGCCAGCTTTTTCTCCAGCGCCGCGCGCTCCAGCCCGCTTTTCAGTTCATCGCGTTCGCGCTGCAGCGCGCTGAGCGCCTGTTGCAACTCATTGGCAAACGTCGCCTGCGCCAGACTCGCCGCCAGTTGCTGCTCGTGCTTCGCCTGCCGCAGTTCCGCGGCCAGCGCGTCACGCTCTTTCTCCACCGCGCCCAGCGCCTGCGCCACGGCCAGATTGCGTGCCACCTCGCTCGCCTCCAGCGTTGCCTTGAGCTTCTGGATCTCCGCATCCTTCGCGGCGGCCGCGCGCTGCAGCTCGCCGGCGGCCTTCAGCTGCGCCAGCTCGAGCGCCTTGCGCGTATCCTGCGCCGCCAGCTCCAGGCGTTCGTGCAGCTGCGCGCTGAAGTCCTTGTCGCGCACCTGCTTGAGGATGTCGGCGTAGCCGGCTTCGTCGATCTTGAAGGCGGTGTGGCAGTGGGGGCAGATGATGTCGTGCATGGGTTTACCTCTGGATTGATGCCGCGATGTTGCTCGTGAGGCAATGGCCTGGGGGGCTGCAGCGGGGGAGAGTCTGTTTCTACAAAGCGTTGCCATGTGATGCATGGGAGCATAGCAGGTGTTGCTCAATATCGTGGAGAGCAATCCAGCGGCCGTCATTAAGGGGATCAGAGTCATATGTCGATAAAAACGCGTTTCTTCGACACGTCTTGCTTTCGTGTCGATGTGATCGACATGAGAGCACTGACGGGAAGCAGCAAGACACCGTGAGACAAACACCATCACACCGCCCATCTCGCCTGCGCTTGCAACGCCAGTTACACCTCAGGCCGCGTGCGCAGCCTGGGTGAAGCCTCCAGCGCCGCCGCCTTCGCCACTGTCACCCAGACAAACAAGGAACTGTCATGAAAAGAATAATGCTGGCTTTGTGCTTACTGCTGTCCACTCCTGCTTTCGCTGAGGAGCCCTACTACGGTGCGTGGACCGTGCCCTATGGCAATTTCGCCACGTTCATCCAGAAGGCGGCTTTTTGCGGGGAAAAGAGGGCGAAAAGGCGGGGTATGGCAATTTTCCTACAGGGTTTCCCCGTTCATGGGCAGAGCAGGGTGGAGTGGCTATAGTCGAGGTGACCGCGTCAGAGGGATGGCTGTTCGGCTACTCCCAACTCTTCAGGGCACTGGAGGGTCACGAACTGGTCGGGTTCGCTTTCCGTGGTCTATAGTGAAACCACCAAGCAGCGGCAACCGCGCAACATTCCCGTCTAGCCACAATCGAAGGAGCTCGTCATGCGCTTGACGAATGAACAACAGCAAACCATCCGGAGCGGTGTCAGCACCTTGTTCAGCTCGCCAGTCGAGGTGTTTCTGTTCGGCTCGCGTGTGGACGACACCGCGAAGGGCGGCGACATCGATCTGCTCATCGTGCTGCCGGAACCCGTCGAGAATCACGCGCTGACCGTGGCGCGAGTCAGCGCCCGGCTTTCCATCCTGCTTGGGGGGCGCAAGGTCGATGTGCTGCTGCAGTATCCCGGTGCCCTGCAGCAACCGATTCACCGCGTGGCGCAGCAGCAAGGGGTGAAATTGTGAATCAGTCCGTGAAGGTATCGCCCGAATGTGAGCGACTCCTGTTCCTGTGCCGCATCGTCAGAAAGGAAGTCCAGTATCTGGACGAGACGACCTCTCGCTTGTTCCTCGAAGCGGGCGAGACGAAAGCCGACGAGGTTCGCCACTGGCTGGCGGAGCCCGAGCTGTCCGAACGCCTGGATGCCTTTGTGGCGCGCTTCAGTCGCCTGCAGGACACGGTGGGCGACAAACTGCTTCCTGCGCTACTGCAATTGCTGGGTGAACGGCCGGGCGCCGTCATCGACAACCTGGCCCGTGCGGAACGCCTGGGATGGATGAACTCGGCCGAGGACTGGATGGCCAGTCGAACTTTCAGGAATCAGATGATTCACGAGTACATCGAGGACATCCACCTGCTGACGCAGGCGCTGAATGCCGGGAAGAACTTTGTTCCCCACATGCGCGACACCAGCCTTCGCCTCATTCGAGAAGTCGAGCAGCGGTTGCCCCCTTCGGCGCAAGCTGCCAACTGACTGACTGACTGCCTCAAATCACCGCATGCCGCACCTTAGCGGACACCCACTCCGACACGATCACCGTCGCGAAGATCAGCACGAACACCGTGGCCACCTGGCCCCAGGCCAGGTTGTTGATGGCCGCGTTCATCTGCAGGCCGATGCCACCCGCGCCCACCAGGCCGAGGGTGGTGGATTCGCGGATGTTGATGTCCCAGCGGTACACCACGATGCCCGCGAACGCCGGCAGGATCTGCGGCAGCACGCCCCAGGAGAGCACCTGCAGGCGAAGCTCGACCAGGTCAAGCTTCGCACCGATATGCTGAACGGCGCGCGCTGGCTCAAGGCACACGCTTCCTGCAATGGCAAGCTCGGCGTCACCGGCTTCTGCTGGGGGGGCGGGGCAACCAACCATCT